>CALKWS010000383.1 GCA_938004115.1 uncultured Ruaniaceae bacterium | reverse complement strand
GAGGCACTGGCCCGCCCGGTGGGCCCGGCCGAAGGGGATTTCGCCGCGGAGCCGATGATCGCGCTGGTGCTCCACATCCACCGGGAGGCGATCCACCACCTCGCCGAGATCGCCCTCCTGCGGGACCTCTACCTACGCCAGGGCTGAGCCACCGACGCGGGGTGCCGATCCTACGGTCGGCGCGTGCGCCGTCGGCCATCACCGGCCCGCACCCGGCCATCACCGGCCCGCACCGTGACATCGCCACCGTGTGCGGCATCACACCCCCGGGGGCGACGATTGGACCGGGCCGGTGGGGCGCGTGATTGGGTGGAGGCCATGACTTGGTTGCACAGCGCCGCGCACGCCCGCTGGCTGGAACGGGAGTCCGATGAACTGCTCACGTTCGGCGCCGGAGCGATGGTCGACGACGGGTTCGGATTCCTGGACAGGTCCGGCCAGGTGGAACTGGACCGGGGCAGGCCGCTGTGGCTGACCTGCCGGATGATCCACTCCTACGCCCTGGGCGTGCTGCTGGGCCGCCCCGGGGCCGCCACCATGGTGGACCACGGCCTCACCGCACTGGCGGAACACTTCCACGACGCCGAGTACGGCGGCTGGTACGCCTCGGTCGGTCAGCAGCCCTCCACGGCCAAGGAGGCCTACGCCCACGCCTTCGTGATCCTCGCCGGCGCCAGCGCCACCGCCGCCGGGCGGCCCGGCGCCGAGGCCCTGCTGCGGCAAGCCCTGGAGGTCTCCGAACGCCACTTCTGGCGGGAGGACGAGGGCATGGTGGCCGAGTCCTGGGACCGGCAGTTCACCGCCGCAGAGGACTACCGCGGCGTCAACGCCAACATGCACACCGTGGAGGCCTACCTCACCGCCGCCGACGTCACCGGGGAGCCGGTGTGGCTGGAGCGTGCCGCCCGGATCACCGCGAAGGTGGTGGGATTCGCCCGCGAGCACCAGTGGCGCATCCCCGAACACTTCGACGCCCGGTGGCGTCCGGTGCTGGACTACAACGCCGACCAACCGGCCCACCCGTTCCGGCCCGCCGGAGCCACGGTGGGGCATTGGCTGGAATGGTCGCGCCTGGTGCTGCAGGTGCGGGCGGCCCTGCACGGGCGGGGGATGGATGCCCCGGACTGGATGGTGCCGGCCGCCCGGGACCTGTTCCACGCCGCGGTGCGGGAGGGCTGGGCCGTCGATGGTGCCGAGGGGTTCGTGTACACCGTGGATTTCGACGGGACCCCGCTGGTGCGCGCGCGGATGCACTGGGTGCTGGCCGAGGCGCTCGCGGCCGCCGCGGCGCTGTACCGGGTGGACCAGGACCCGGAGGTGGCCGGGTGGTACCAGACCTGGTGGGAGTACGCCGCGAACCACCTCATCGATGAGGAGCGCGGCTCCTGGTTGCACGAACTGGACGAGACCAACCAGCCCGCGGCCACCGTCTGGGGCGGCAAACCCGACATCTACCACGCGCTGCAGGCCACGCTGATGCCCCGGCTGCCGCTGACGCCGATGTTCGCCCCGGCGCTCGCGGCCGGGCTGCTGGACACCTGAGTTCCGCGTGGTCGTGCGCTGCTGAGTTCGGCGCCGTCATGCGCCGCTGAGTTGCGCGCCTCGCGGCCCCGGCCTTCGTCGGCGGAAGCGCATAACAGGATACCGAAAGCCAGTAACCGCACAAGCGCCGAGAACGTAACTCATTGACGAGCGTTGTGATTCACGGCACAGTATGGGCCCAAGAGTGAGGGTGCAGGGCTGCACTCCGGAAGGGGCGAGGATGCTGACGAAGCAACGGATACGACTCGCGGCGGTCGGAGCGGGGGCGGTGACGGCCCTAGCGCTGGGGTCCGTGGTCGCCCTGGCCCAGCCGGACGATGAGGCGACGGCGGCACCGGATATCGAGGCGATCATCGCCGGCATGTCGCTGGAGGAGAAGGTCGGGCAGATGTTCGTCCCGTTCGTCTACGGCGAGGCGATCGATGAGCCACACCCCGGCAACGCCGACATGGCCGGGGTGGACACGATCGGGGAGGTCATCGAGGAGTTCAACCCCGGCGGGATCATCTATTTCGGATGGTCGGACAACCTCAACTCACCACAGCAGATCGCCAGACTGTCCAACGACATCCAACAACGCGCCCTGGACGCCGGCGCCCCGCCGCTGAGCCTGTCCATCGATCAGGAGGAGGGCGTTGTCATCCGGATGCCCGAACCCTCGGCGCAGTTACCCGGAGCAATGGCGCTGGGCGCCACTCGCAACCCCGATCACGCCCGCACGGCCGCGACCATCACGGCCGCCGAACTGGCAGCGGTGGGGATCAACCAGAACTACGCCCCCATCGCCGACGTCAACTCCAACGCCATGAACCCCGTGATCGGGGTGCGGGCGTTCGGTGGCAACTCCGAACTGGTCACCGACCTCACCGTGGCCCAGGTGCATGGTTTCCAGGACGACGGCGGTATCTCGGCATCGGTGAAGCACTTCCCGGGCCATGGGGACACCGACGTGGACTCCCACTACGGGGTGCCGATCATCGACAAGTCAGAGGCGGAGTTCCGCGCGCAGGACCTGCCCCCCTTCGCCGCCGCGATCGAGGCCGGCACCGACTCGATCATGACCGCCCACATCGTGGTGCCCGCACTGGACGACTCCGGCCGGCCCGCCACCCTGTCCCGCCCGATCCTCACCGACCTGCTGCGCGAGGAGATGGGATACGACGGTGTGATCGTCACCGACTCCCTGGCCATGGACGGGGTGCGCGAGGAATTCGGCGACGACCGGGTCCCGGTGGAGGCCATCCTGGCCGGTGCCGACCAGATGCTCATGCCCCCGGACCTTCGGGTCGCCTACGACGGGGTGATGCAGGCCGTGGACGACGGCGAGATCACCGAGGAGCGCATCGAGGAGTCGGTGCGCCGCATCCTGCAGCAGAAAGAGCGCCGCGGCGTACTACAGGACCCGCTGGTGGATGTGGACGCAGTCGAGGGGGTCATGACCGATCCGGAGCACCGCGAGCGCGCGCAGCAGATCGCCGATGACTCCATCACCCTGCTCGCCAACGACGGTGTCCTGCCCCTGCGCCAGGACATGAACGTGCTCGTCACCGGATGGGGCGATGGTGAGCGGCTGGACATCATCGTCGACGAACTGCGGGACGCCGGCCTGCGCGCCGACCGTCTCCGAGCCAACGACCCGAACCAGAACGTCATCGACATCATCACCGCCGACGCGGCGAACCGGGACGCAGTGGTGGTGCTGACCCAATCCACCGGATTCGCCCCGCCCGCGGGCCGTCAGGCGCTCGTGGCTGCCCTGTCCGACCTGGACACCGACGTCGTCGAGGTCGCGGTGCGCAATCCCTACGACACCGTGTCCACCGCACCCACGGAGGCGGCCCTCGTCTCCTACGGGTACGCCCCGGTCTCGTTGCGAGCCGTGGCCGACGCGCTGCTGGGCACTGTCAACCCGCGCGGTGAACTGCCGGTGGCCGTGCCGGAAGCAGACGGCAGCGGCGAGACCTATCCGCTGGGTCATGGGCTGGATTATGGGACGGAGGTCACGCCGCAGGAGCCGGACTTCGGCGAGGACGGCGTCACCATCCCCGAGGTGGTCGGCATCGAGTATTCCTGGAACGGTGAGCCGGTGGCCCCGGGGCACCGACCGGCCGAGGGCGCGGTGACCATCACTGCCGCGGCCACCGAGGGGTACTTCATCAACGCCCGGAACGCCGCCAAGTGGACGCACCGGTATGACTACCCCGCACCGGAGTTCCCCCCGCCCGGGCCGAATCCCGGACATGACGCTCGTGTGCAACTGGGCGTGGAGCGTTTGCTCGAGGATGCCGAGGAACTGGCCCGGTTGGAGGGCCAGCGGGTGGGTCTGATCACCAACCCGACCGGGGTGGACTCCGACCTGAACCACTCGATGGACCTGCTCATCGCGGGTCAGGACGAAGGCGGGTATGAGGTGACGGCCTTGTACGCACCGGAGCATGGCATCCTCGGCGGCGCACCAGCAGGCGCTGATGTGGAGAGTTACGTCGACCCGCGCACCGGGCTGACGGTGTGGTCGCTGTACGGGCAGACCCAGCGTCCCACGGCGGAGATGCTGGAGGACGTCGACGTACTGCTGTTCGACATCCAGGACATCGGCGCACGGTTCTACACCTACATCTGGACGCTGTACTACGCGATGGATGCCGCAGCGGAGTTCGACAAGGATGTCATCGTGCTTGATCGGCCCAACCCGCTCGGGGACCGGATCGACGGCCCCGTGCTGGATCCGGACCTGTCCTCCTTCGTCGGCCTCCGGGAGATCCCGATGCAGCACGGCCTGACCGTGGGGGAACTGGCGCGACTGTTCAACGGGGAGTTCCTCGATGAGCCTGTGGCGAACCTGCACGTGGTGCAGATGGACGGCTACGACCCGGCGGACTTCGTGGACGGCTACGGGCTGCCCTGGGTGCTGCCCTCACCGAACATCCCGACCCTGGAAACCGCCTGGGTCTACGCCGGCACCGGCCTGATCGAGTCCCTCAATGCCTCGGAGGGCCGCGGTACCACGAAACCGTTCCGGTGGGCCGGTCACGGGCAGATCGATGAGGCGGGCGCCTACGAGTTGGCCGAGGATCTCAACGGTCGCGGGCTGTCCGGAGTGCACTTCCGGCCGATGTTCGCCATCCCGACGACGAGCAAGGAAGAGGGCGAACTCGCCGGAGGGGTGGAGATCCA
>CALKWS010000382.1 GCA_938004115.1 uncultured Ruaniaceae bacterium | reverse complement strand
CACCCGCGGCTACCCTGAACCCACCGCGCCGCCGTGAGGACCTCGGCGCGAACTCGCGATCGATGTCGATCCACGGTGCGCTCACTCGTCAACTCGGTGACCGGCGCGCACCCGGCGCGCCGGAAGCACGCGAAGGAGCAACCATGCGGTACACCATTCTGTTGCACTACCCGGAGATGGACGCCGACGCCCTGGGGCCGGAAGCGATCGAGGAGGGGCAGCGCGCGTTCGCCAGTTACGCCGCCACCTTGCACCAGGCCGGGGTGTTACTCAGCGCCGAAGTGCTGCAACCCTCCGCCGCCTCCACCACGTTGACCATGGCGGACGGCCAACTACGGGTGCAGGACGGACCGTTCGCGGACAGCAAGGAACAACTCGGCGGCACCTTCGTCATCGACGCCCCGGACCTGGATGCCGCGATCCACTGGGCCGGCCAGGCCCCGTCGCTGTCCTGGGGAGCGGTCGAGGTGCGGCCGGGGGCCACCCACACCGTCGACGGGCAATGGGTCCCGAACACG
This sequence comes from uncultured Ruaniaceae bacterium, assembly GCA_938004115.1. Taxonomy (GTDB): domain Bacteria; phylum Actinomycetota; class Actinomycetes; order Actinomycetales; family Beutenbergiaceae; genus CALKWS01. Next base: position 3,006 of record CALKWS010000382.1, on the reverse strand, counting down.
TGAGCCCCGCGGTGCGGGCGGCCGAACAGGTCGCCCGCACCAGCCGGGGTCAACTCATCGCCACCCTCGTGGCCGGGAACGGCGACCTCGCCCTGGCCGAGGACGCCCTCAGCGCGGCCCTCGAGCGGGCCCTGCGCACCTGGCCGGCCGCCGGTGTCCCGGCCAACCCGCCCGGATGGGTCCTCACCGTCGCCCGCAACTACCAACGGGACGTGTGGAAGTCCGCTGCCCGGCGCACCTCCGTGCCGCTGGCGGATGCGGCCCAGGGCGGCGCACACGCGGCAGAGGCACCCGATGAGGTACCGATGCTCGCGGACCGACGGCTGGCGCTGCTCTTCGTGTGCGCCCACCCCGCGATCGACCCGCAGGTGCACACCCCGCTGATGCTGCAGGTGGTCCTCGGTGTGGACGCCGCCCGGATCGCCGCCGCCTTCGCCGTCTCCCCGGCCGCGATGACCCAGCGCCTGGTGCGCGCCAAGAAGCGCATCAAGCACGCCCGTATCCCCTTCATGGTTCCGGGACCGGAGACGTTCGGTGACCGGTTACCGGCGGTCCTGGAGGCGGTGTACGGGTGCTTCACGATCGGACACGACGACCCGGCGTCGGGCGACCTGGCCGCAGAGGCCCGGCATCTTGCGGTTACCGTGACCGAACTGCTGCCGGAGGAACCGGAGGCGTGGTCCCTGGCCGCCCTGGTCACCCTGGTGCTGGCCCGTACCGGCGGCGGGACCGGAGAGTTCGTGCCGCTGGACGACCAGGACCCGGGCACGTGGGACGCCGGCCTGATCGCCACGGGGGAGCAGTACCTGCGCCGGGCCCAGCAGGGCGGTCCACCCGGCAGGTTCCAGCTGGAAGCAGCGATCCAGGCGGTGCACTGCGACCGGCTCCGCACCGGCGTCATCGACTGGCAGGCATTGCACAGCCTGTACCGGGCGTTGGTGCGCACCGCCCCCACCCTGGGGGCCCAGGTGGCGTTGGCCGCCGTCACCGGCCGGGTCACCTCACCGCAGGCGGGCCTGGACGAACTCGACCGGCTCCGTGCCCAATGGGCCACCACCCGCCCCGGTGCGGTGGAGCGTTACCAGCCGTTCCACGCGGTGCGGGCGCACCTGCTGCTGGCCGCGGGCCGCCAGACCCAGGCCGCCGCGGCGTTCGCGACCGCGGCGGACCTCGCCCGCCAGGATGGTCAGCGCCGTTACCTGCGGCGCGCGGCCGAGGACACCCGTGACGGCACCACAGCCCCATCGGGGCGATAAGGTGGTCCCGGCCGCGACTGGCGCCTGAGGTGGAGCACCACCGGGGAGCGGCCACGGGAGATCTCCTCGCGCACCGCACGCCTGGGTGCCGTGGCAGGCTAGACGTCACCTACCCCGGAGGGCCCCGCCATGTCCGACCAGATTCCGCTGCGCCGCGCGCTCATCTCCGTCTACGACAAGACCGGCCTGGCCGACCTGGCCCGCGGTCTGCACGAGGCCGGGGTGGAGCTGGTCTCCACCGGGTCCACCGCGAAGGTGATCGCCGATGCCGGCGTGCCGGTGGTGCCGGTGGAGGAGGTCACCGGGTTCCCCGAGTGCCTGGACGGACGCGTGAAGACCCTGCACCCCCGGGTGCATGCGGGGATCCTGGCCGATCGGCGCAAGGAGGACCACCGGCGGCAACTGCAGGAGCTGGAGATCGCCCCCTTCGACCTGGTGATCGTCAACCTCTACCCGTTCGCCGACACCGTCGCCTCCGGGGCCACGCCGGAGGAGTGCGTGGAGCAGATCGACATCGGCGGGCCGGCGATGGTCCGGGCCGCTGCGAAGAACCATGCGAGCGTCGCGGTGGTGGTGGACCCCGGCCACTACGCCGAGGTGCTCGCCGCCGCCCGGGGCGCCGGGTTCACCCTCGCCCAGCGCCAACGATTGGCAGCGCGGGCGTTCCGGCACACCGCCACCTATGACGTGCACGTAGCCTCCTGGCTGGGCAACGCCGTCGCCCCCGACGACGACGGGTCGGGTTTCCCCGGGTGGGTCGGTGCCACCTGGGACCGGCAGGCGGTGCTGCGGTACGGGGAGAACCCGCACCAGCGGGCCGCGCTGTACACCGACGGCTACGGTCCGGCCGGGTTGGCCGGTGCGCAACACCTGCACGGCAAGGAGATGAGTTACAACAACTACGTCGACGCCGACGCCGCGTGGCGGGCCGCCCACGACCACGGCGACCAGCCCACCGTGGCGATCATCAAGCACGCCAACCCCTGCGGGATCGCGGTGGGGGAGGACATCGCGGCGGCCCACGCCAAGGCCCACGCCACCGACCCGGTCTCCGCCTTCGGCGGCGTGATCGCCGCCAACCGCCAGGTCGGGGCCGCCATGGCCGAGCAGGTGGCGCAGGTGTTCACCGAGGTGATCCTGGCGCCGTCCTTCACCGAGGACGCCCTGCAGATCCTGACCCGGAAGAAGAACATCCGGGTGCTCACCGTCCCCGGCGGTCCCGGCGGCGGAACGGAGTTGCGCAAGATCTCCGGCGGCCTGCTGATGCAGAGCCGGGACATGCTCGACGACGGCGGCGATGACCCGTCGAACTGGACCCTCGCCGCCGGCGCGGCCGCCGATGACCGAACCCTGGCAGACCTGGCCTTCGCCTGGCGCGCGGTGCGAGCGGTGAAGTCCAACGCCATCCTGCTCGCCGCTGACGGCGCCGCGGTGGGTATCGGCATGGGACAGGTGAACCGAGTGGATTCCTGCCGGCTGGCGGTGGAACGGGCGAACGCCGGTCAGACCGAGCGGGCGCGCGGCTCGGTGGCCGCCTCGGATGCGTTCTTCCCGTTCGCCGACGGGCTGCAGGTGCTCCTCGATGCGGGGGTGCGGGCGGTGGTCCAGCCAGGGGGATCGGTGCGCGATGAGGAAGTCATCGCCGCCGCACGGGAGGCCGGGATCACCCTGTACCTCACCGGCACCCGCCACTTCGCGCACTGAGCGCGTTGCGCGTTGGCGCGTTGCGCGCTGGCACGTCGCGCACTGG
>CALKWS010000381.1 GCA_938004115.1 uncultured Ruaniaceae bacterium | reverse complement strand
GGCACCGGCCGGCGCACGGTGGGCGGCGCCGGCGGGCCGGAGGAGACGATGGGCGGGGTGCGGGCGGGGGCAGACACAGGGGCAGTGTCGGAAGACACGACGCTCCTTGGAGCTAGAGCACGAACGCTCGGGGGCGGGCGCCAGAACGCGCCGAGAAGCCGTGTCCCATTCTGCCCAGCGCCGCATCGCCGGTCGAGCGCAAAACCCGATGCTTACGGTGTGTTCGGGCACATTTCAGCCTGCCGTGGCCTTCTTTGAAGAAACGTTGGTGCCAGCCAGGGCTGAACATCAAGGAGCGGCCGACGGCGTCGCGCACCGTGGGTGCGCGGCGGTACCTCATCTGGTGGTTCGGAGATGCACCATCTTGATGGCGGCATGCCGGCGCGCCCCCATGAGCCTAGACACTCAGCGTTGGCCCCGGGCTATGACGCCAGGCCGACGGCGTATGTCACCGCGAGCACTACCAGGAAGAGTACGCCCACGACGGCGAGCACGAACTGCGGTAGCCCGATACGCAATGCCCCACGGTCCCTGCTGCGCGCCAACGCGACTAAGGCCGCACCGATTAGCGGGACCACGAATATGGTCACAGCCTGCGCGGTGATGATGAGTTGAACGGGTATCCCACCGAACAGTGTGGCCACGATGCCGCCAAGCACGATCACCAGTGTGATGAGCCCTTTGACGCGCGCCGAATCCAGTCCGCCCTTCTCGACGCCGAACGCACCGGCGAGCATCGACCCGCCGATCGTGGAATTGCCGAGCAGAGAAGAGAATGCTGCCGCCCAAAGTCCGAGGGCGAACATGACGGTTGCCCATCGGCCGAGCGTGGGTTCGAGAATCGCCGCCATGTCGACCGGTGATCCGACGCTTAGACCGGCTGGGTTGAGCACAGCCGCTGCCGCGACCATGATCACGAACGACAGCGCGCCAAGGATGATGGATCCCAGTGCTGCGTCCTGCCGCGCGACTTTGAAGTCGTTGCTCGTCCACCCCTTTTCCCGGACGAGTTGAATCTGATAAAAGGCTCCAACCACCGAGAACGTCGTGGCCACTGCGCCTACCGCCACGGCGGTGGAGCCGCTCGGGATCGACGGCACCAATCCGCGAAGAATGGCCACGAAGTCGGGTCTGGCGGCCACCGCGGTGATGATGAAGATCGCCAACATCGCGAGGATGATGCCGATCATCACCCGTTCTAGGTTGCGGTAGAACCGCGGCAGCCATAGGAAACCGATCGCTAACAGCGTGAAAAGTGCGGCCCAGAGAGCGGTGTTGCCACCGATGAGGACGTTGGTGGCGGCACCGGTGCCGACGGAATTGCCGGCTTGGAACGAAGCGGTGACCAGAAAGGCGCCGATACCCACCAGCACCCCGACTACCCGGCCCATCTTCTGCGAGACGGTGGCGATGGGACCGCGGTCGGTAGATAGGCCGATCCGTACCGAGAGGTTCACGAAACACAGCATGAGGATGGTCGCCAGGATGGGGACCCATACCATCGCGTAGCCGAAGTCAGCCCCCATGGTGCTGGCAGTCGTGATACTTCCTGGGCCAAATACGAGCGCGGCCGTCACGAAAGCGGGACCGAGGCGACCGGTGGTACGCGGGCGTGCTGTTTCGGTTGGTGTTGCGGTCATTGGAAACCCTTTTCTCCCGATGTAGGCAGAACTTATTGCGCGCTGAGCGCGGGCGTCAAGATCGCCACACTAAAGGTCGACGACTTTCGATTGACGCCGTCGCTTTCCGGAAAGTGGGGGCGCCGCCCCTGCGCACCAAGGTGGCATGGGCCTCGGGCGCCGCAGTTTCACCCGGGGGCGCTCGGTGCGGCCGCGATTGCGTAGCCTGAGGGCATTGCTCGGCGTCGCAGGGCGCAGTGCGAGTCTTGAAGGAGGCCGTTAGATGTCCGTAGTGAAGATCAACGCGATCCACGTGCCCGAGGGAGCCGGTCCGGAATTAGAAGCCCGGTTCGCCGCCCGCAAGCACGCGGTGGACTCTGCGCCGGGGTTCGAGGGGTTCCAGTTGCTGCGTCCGGTGGCCGGGGAGGATCGGTACTTCGTGGTGACCACCTGGGCCAGTGAGGAAGACTTCCAGAACTGGCGGAACTCCGCCGAATTCGGCCACGGCCACGCCGGGGAGAGCCGGAAACCTGTCTCCTCCGGCGCAGACCTCTTGGAATTCGAGGTCGTAGACCTGGGGTGATGGCATGCGCCATCGTCCGCGGCCGGCGTCCGCGGACGAGGCCCTGTTTAGGACCAACGTCCGCGGACGGCCGCTGGAGCGCCGTCAGTCGTCCGCGGGCGCCAGTCCGGTGGATTCGTAGGTGGGCCAGGTGATGGTCGCCTCCACCGGATCACCCTCAAGGATGTCCGTGAACGGCTTTGCCCGGGGTGTCAGGACAACGGTCACGGTGCCCGCGTCCGCCGGCACGGAGAAGACCATCGGGTCGGAGAAGGCGCGAACCAGGGAGGAGTTCTCCGCCTGCGGTTGCACCACCGTGCCATCGGGCAGTTCAACGTGGATGGTGCTGTGGTTGTCGTGGTTCTTGGGCTCATCCACGTCGACCACTAAGAAGACCTCGTCGGTGCGGGGCCAGCCGTGGTCTGCATGCAGCGGCGTGAGGTAGGCGGTGTCCACGCTCCCCCGGATGGTCTCGGTATCCCCGGTGATGCGTTCGTACTCGAAGTCCATCGTGCCCGCGTCGCTCACCTCCACTGCCTCCCAGTCGACGATGTCGTAAGCCTGCGGGATGTCAGTGTCCACCCGGCTACCGTCGATGAGGCTGATCATTTGGATGACATCCTCGTCACTGCGCCGGCTCGAGGAGGTTTTCGTCTCCAGCACCACGTCCTCGGGCTCGGCCGTCTCGGGGATCGCCACCACGATCGTGGCCTGCTGGCGATCTCCGGAACCACTGAAGACCTGTGTCATCTCACTGCCCTCGATCAGGAGCGTGGCCTGCGTCTCCGGGGTCGACCCGCCGCCCGTCGGCAAACGCGGGTCGGTGCTGGTGTACGTCGCCGCGAGGAACTTCTCCCCCGGCGCCGGCACCACAGACTCGATTCCGTCATCAACGCGGCCGGTGAGTTGCTCATAGGTCGCGATGTCCAGTGACTGAGGCTGGGCAACTTGAGTGATCCGCAACTCCAGACCGGGAGCGAGCAGGTAGTTCAACTCGGATTCCGGCACACTCCGCCACTCGGTATCCAGGTTGGTGACGGTGCCGTACACCCCGGGCTCAGCCTCCATGACCAGATCGTCATCGGACGGTTCAGCGGTGTCGTCTGACGGTTCAGCGGTGTCGGCGGCCGGCTCTGCCACTTGGTCCTCCGGCGATTCAGCGTCCGCCGCGGAGTCAGCGCAGCCGCCCACGGCGAGTGCTGCTGCTAGGGCGAGGGGTACCAGTGCGAAACGTCTTCTCATTGCGGATGAAGTTCACTCCTACGTCGTGTGTCTTGCAGTGTTTCGTATGTCTTCTGATTCTCAGTGCGGGGTCTCAGGCCGCTTCGCACGCGGTGGAAGTCCGGCCCTGCCCATTCCGGCCCCGGTCTTGCCCCTTCCGACTTGGCCTGCCTCTTCCGACTTGGCCTGCCTCTTCCGGCTCGGCCCGCCCCTGCCAGGCGGCCCAGGCCGTCTGAGGGCCGGGGCATGGGTGTGCCCAGGCGGACCGAGGCCCTACTGCGCGAGGGTCTTCGGCCGCAGGCCGAAGCGACCCTGGCCGGTCAGCTCGTGCTGTGCGTGGCTCCGGCAACTCCGGTCATCAGGGCGTGGGCTGCGACAGCCCGAGAGTGGTCCGGGCGGTTGTTACCGGCGGTCGGAATCGTCCTCGGGATGGCGAGCCAGGTGGATAATCGCCGCGGCCATACCTCCCCATACGGTCACCAGGGCAACGATCATCATAACAATCGCCGGGGTCTGCATCTCACACCCGCTCCTTCCCGATCTCGCCGTATTCGGGGTTCTCCAGGTAGATGGCCGACACACCGCGCCAGGGCATCGCGCTCAGTGCTATGGCCGCCACCAGCACCACCCCGAGCGCGCCCCAGCCGAAGGTGGTCACCACCCAATCGTCGAAGCCGCCGTAGCCCTGGGTGATCTTGTCGCGAACATCGATCACGAGCAGCACACCGAGCACCACCGGCAGCACCACGCCGACCATGAATTTCCAGGTCCGGCCGATCTTGACGGAGCCGTGGGCGTTGAGCGCGGCGGTGAGTACATCGAGTTTGCGGTACACCCAGGCCACCAACACCAAGGAGATGAATGCACCACCCACGATGCCGATGTTGTTGGAGAAGGCGTCGACCACATCGAGGATGGTCACCCCGGACACACCGCCGATCAGCACGATGGAGATCACCGCGGTGCCCACCCCCACGGTGCTGACCGTCGTCACCCGCGACCAGCCGGTCTTGTCCTTCACCGCCGAGATCACCACTTCCATAATGGAGATCATCGAGGTGAAACCGGCCACCGCCAGGCCGGCGAAGAACAGCACGCCGACCAACTCCGAGGCGGGCGCAGCGGACACGATCGTGGGGAAGGCGACGAATGCCAGGCCGAGCCCGGAGGCGGCCACCTCATCCACGGGGCTGCCGGCGGCGGTGGCCAGGAAGCCGAGCGCTGCGAACACCCCGATGCCGGCGAGCAACTCGAAGGCGGAGTTGGTGAACCCCACCACCAGTCCCGAGCCGGTGGCGTTGGACCCGCGCTTGAGGTAGGAGGCGTAGGTGATCATGATTCCGAAGCCCACGGAGAGGGTGAAGAAGATCTGCCCATAGGCCTGGATCCACACGGTGCCGCTGGTCAGCGCGCCCCAGTCGGGGGTGAACAACGCGTTCAGGCCGGCGGCGGCGCCGTCCAAGGTCAGCGAGTAGCCCACCAGCACGATGAACATCGCGAACAGCAGCGGGATGCCAATGGTGGATACCTTGGTGATGCCTCGGCGTACCCCGCTGCCCAGCGCCAGCAACAGCACCACCCACACCACGATCATCGGCCAACCCGCTTGGGCCACGAAGTCCACCGAGATGCCGCTGCCCTCAGTACCTCCGCCGTCGTACTCCAGGAATCTGCCGAAGAAGAATCCTTCGGCGTCGTCCCCCCAGGCTTGGGTGAGTGAGAACCAGGCATACATCGCCGACCAGGCGATGATCGCCGCGTAGTAGATGGCGATGAGGAAGCAGACCCCGACGTGGATCCAGCCGATGGCCTCGGCGCTGGGGTGCAGGCGTTTGAACGCCAGCGGCGGCGAGCCGCGGAATTTGTACCCGACGCCGTAGTCGAACAGCAAGATCGGGATCCCGGCGGTGAGCAGCGCCACCAGGTAGGGGATGAGGAAGGCACCGCCGCCGTTCTCGTAGGTGACGTAGGGGAACCGCCAAATGTTGCCCAGTCCCACCGCCGAACCGATAGCCACCAGGATGAAGGCGTTGCGGCCGCTGAAACTCTCTCGGATGCGAGACCCCGCCGACTCGCTCATGGTTCCTCCCGCACGTCCTTGCTTGCGCTGCCGATGCGTCAGGTGCGAGCCACGACAACCGCGCGGCATGGCTCCCGCGAAAGGTAACTCAACTCTGCTGCTGGCGCATCCGGAAGTCGTAATGCGCAGGCACCGGTTGGCCAGGGTGCACCGCGGCCCACAGGTCGGACAACGCCAACTCCCCCTCGCGCAGGTCGGGGATCTCCACCCCATCGGCCAGCACCGCCTCGGCGCGGGCGCGCTCGCCCGCCTCCACCGCCGCGAAGCCCTCGAGCAGCCGCACCCGCCCGTGGCCGCGCAGGGTCGGTGCCGCCTCGTCTACGAACACCAGCGCGCGCTCGGGTTGCCCGGCGGCGCGGGCGGCCGTGATCGCCT
>CALKWS010000380.1 GCA_938004115.1 uncultured Ruaniaceae bacterium | reverse complement strand
GTTTCGATACCCAGGACCAAGGGGGAAGGCACCCCTCTAGGGTACGCACCGGCGGGGCAGGGCGACGGCGCGACTTAGCGCAGCGCCGGCCCGGGCGGCGTCAGTCCGCGACGCGTTCCAGACCCGGGTCAGCGGCCCGGTCCCGGTCGCCGACCCGATCCCTCACGGCGCGACCCGCAGCGGCGCCAGGACCTGCAGCGGCGGCAGGACCTGCAGCGGCAGCCGAGGCGCCGTCGGTCTCTCCGAGCGGTTCCAGCCCGGTTGCCACCGGCCGCTCGGAGTCGGTGCACCACTGGGACCACGAGCCGGGATACAGCGTGGCTTCGATCCCGATCGAACTCAGGGCGGCGATCTGGTGCGCGGCGGTCACGCCCGAGCCGCAGTACACCGCCACCTTGTCGGTGGGCCCCACGCCCACCCGGCGGAAATGCGCACGCAACTCGGCCTCGCTGCGGAACCTTCGGTCGCCGTCGAGGTTCTCGGTGGTGGGAGCGCTACGGGCACCTGGAATGTGCCCGCCCTTAGGGTCCACCGGTTCGCGTTCCCCGGTGTATCTGTCCCGATCACGGGCATCCAGGAGCACCCCCTCTCGGGCATAGGTGAACGCACCGTCGGCGTCCGTGGCGGGCATGTTCCCGGGGGACAGGGTGACGGTCCCCGGTGGCACCGTGACGGCGCCGTCCTCCAATATGCCGCCCTCCTCGCTCCACGCGGCCAGCCCGCCGTCCAGGATGCGGACCCTGTTCAGCCCGCCCCACCGCAGCAGCCACCACGCGCGGGCGGCGGCGGTGCCCCCGGAGTCGTCATAGACCACCACCTGGTCGCAGGCGTTGATGCCCCAACGCCGCGCGGCGGCCTGGAGCCGGTCGATATCGGGCAGCGGGTGCCGCCCGCCGGCACCGGCCGGTCCGGCCAGGTCCTGCTCCAGGTCCACATAGTGGGCACCGGGGATGTGGCCCGCGACGTAGGCGCGGTGCCCGTCGGGCTCGGCCAGGGACCAGCGCACATCCAGGACCACCAGGTTCGGACACGGCTGACCGAGCAGCGTCGCCAGTTCCCCGGCGGTGATGAGCACCTCCCGCCGAAAGGTGGTGTGGTCCTTCACGTATGGTTCCTCTCCACTCCAACTGGGCCTGGACCCCGTAGTCGTAGCCGCATGGTGAGGGCGTCAGTGCCCTGGTAGTAACCCCGCCGGCGACCTACCGGCGTGAATCCAGAAGAAGCGTACAGTGCTTGCGCCCCGGCGTCATCTGCACGCACCTCCAGGTGCACCTGGGTGGAGCCGTGCGCCCGCGCGAGGCCCAGCAACTCGTGCAGCATCGCCCGGGCCAGGCCCCGTCGCCGGTAGGCGGGGGCGACGCCCACGGTCATCACCGTGGCCTCGGGGGCCAGGTCGATGCCGGCGTAACCTGCCAGGTGGCCGTCCTGATCAACGACGACGTAACGACGGGCGGGGTGGGCCAGTTCCGCCTCGTAGGCGGACCGGCTCCAGGCGCCGGTGCCGAACAGCTGCGGTTCCAGGTCCAGCACGGCATCGAGGTCGCTGTGCTGCATCGGGCGGATCGGACGCGCACTGGACATGCCCCTATGGTGCCCCGGGACAACCGGCTCGCAAACCGCCCATCGCCGGGGCGGTCCTTTGCGAGGATGGAGGGCATTCGGGGCCGTTCGCCCATCGTCATGCGTTGAGAAGTGAGTTACGCGATGTCCCAGCAGTACCAGCCGCACCAGACACACGTTCCGCCGACCCAGATGGCCTACTCACCGCAGAGTGCGGAGGCTGACAGGGCGGCACAACTGTCGCTGGTGTTCGGCATCCTCGGCCTGTTCTTGCTCGGCATCGTCTTCGGCCCGCTGGCGATCTCGCAGGCGGCGAAGGCGGAGAGGCTGAACAAGCCTGCCGTGGCCGGCAAGGTCCTGGGCTGGATCAGCCTGATCTTCGGGATCCTCCAGCTCCTCGGCTTCATCCTGTGGTTCTTCGCCGCCGCCGCGGTCCTCACCACGATGTGACCCATCCCGGCGGACCACGTCCCGGCGGGTCGCGCCGCTGGCGGATCACGTCCGCGCCGCTCATTTCCCGCGATCCCCCGCGTGGGCGGACTAGTCGGTGTGCCGGGGTGGTCAGGTCGCGCGTTTGCGTCCCGGCGCCACGTGGACGTCCGGACGGCGCAGGTACCGGGGGGCCAGCGACAGGTCGCCGCCGTGCACCCTGCGGTGGGCGGCGATCCGCACCAGTTGCACCGGATCCACCGGCTCGGCGCGTCCGGCGGAGGCGAGTTCCTCGACCGGCGTACCCGGCGCGAGCAGGTCCGGGTAGAGCAGCAGCGCCGGGCCGTGCACCGCTCCGGCCCGGACCAGGTCGGCGTGCTGCTCGGCGACCTCGGCCGGGGGTCCCACCTGCGGTTCGGCGATCGCCACCACGTCGGGCCCCGTGCGCCGGTAGCGGGCGTAGTACACCTCGCGGCGCTTGGCGTCCGAGGCCACCAGCACCTCGTCGCCGAGGTGCTGCTCGCCGTCGGTGGCCGCGAGCGCCAGCGCCTCCAGCCCGCCGACCCCGTGGACGGCGATGCCACGGGCCCGGGCATAGGCGCGGGCGGTGATCAGTCCGACCCGCAAACCGGTGAACGGTGCCGGGCCGGTGCCCACCACCACGGCGTCCACCGCATCGGGCTGGGCGCCGCCGGTGCGGATCACACGCTCGATCAGCGGCGCCAACGTCTCGGCGTGCCGGCGTCCGTCACCGCTGCGGGCGCGGGCGAGGACCTGCACGGGGGCGCCGGCGTCCTGGTCCGGGCCCACGCGGCACAGCGCCACCGCCGCGTCACTGGAGGTGTCCAGGGCGAGCACCAGATCGCTCATCGTGCCCGCTCCGGCCTCTCACCGGCGCGCGCCGCCTGGTCGCCGGGCTCCCGGGAGTTCGAGCCACTCGGCGGCGCGTCCTGCCCCGGTGGCGCCGGTGCTTGTGTGTCGCGGGCCAGCGCGGTCAGTTCCCGGGGTTCCACGCCCGCCCACCGGATGCCGTAGCCGCTGAGGGTGGCGGTGCGGGGCTGCTCCCCCACGTCCCCACCTGCCCCGCGCTGGCGGTGGATGGTGATCTCCAGCCGGTCCTCGGCCAGGCCCTCCACCAGCCCCGCGCCCCATTCGACAACCAGCACCGACTCCTCCAGCGCCGTGTCCAGGTCCAGGTCGTCGATCTCGGCCAGGGTGTGCAGCCGGTAGGCGTCCACGTGCACCAGGTGCGGCCCTTGGCCGGTGGAGCGGTGCGTGCGGGCGATGATGAAGGTCGGGGAACTGATCCGGCCACGCACCCCCAGCCCGGCGCCGATGCCCTGGGTCAGGGTGGTCTTACCCGCCCCCAGGTCACCGGTGAGCACGATCAGGTCACCGGCGCGCAGGAACGCGGCCAGGTGCCGGCCGAACGCGGTGGTGTGGGCGGTGGTGGGCCAGTGCACCTGGTGCTGCCAGCGCGGTGCGGAAGAGGTGTGCTCGGGCATCGCTCCAGTTTCCCAGATGGTCCGCCGGCGCGCGCTCAGGCGTTGCGGTAGGTGCGCGGGATCCGGGCGGCGATCCGGGTGACGATCTCGTAGTTGATCGTGCCGGCGGCCTCGGCCCAGTCCTGCGCCGTGGGTTCCCCCTCGGCCCCCGACCCGAACAGCACGGCGCGCTCACCCGCCCGCGGCACCGGCCCGTGGGGGCCCAGGTCCACCGTGAACTGGTCCATGCACACCCGCCCGGCGATCCGTGCGCGGCGACCTGCGATCTGCACCGGGCCGGCGTTGGAGGCGTGCCGGGGGATGCCGTCGGCGTACCCGAGCGGGATCACCGCCAGGGTGCCGGGGCCCGAGGTGGTGTAGGTGTGGTTGTAGGAGATCCCCTGGCCGGCGGGCGCGTGTTTCACCAGCATCACCTCGGCCTCCATCCGCATCGCCGGCGTCAGACCGAACTCACTGGAACTGCGATAGTCCGGCGCCGGGGTGAGCCCATAGGTGGCGATGCCCGGGCGGACCAGGTCGAAATGAGTCTGCGGGGCGGTGAGGGTCCCGGCGGAGTTCGCCAGATGGCGCACCTCCAGACGCGCCCCGGACCGCTCGGCCACCGCCACGGCGTGCGTGAACGCCTCGGTCTGGGCGGTGATGAACGGGTGGCCCACCTCATCGGCCCGGGCCAGGTGGGACCACACCCCGACCACCCGTACCGTGCCCTCGGCCTCGGCGCGCATCGCGGCGGCGACCAGGTCCTCCCAGGCGTCCGGGAACGCGCCGCCGCGCCCCATCCCGGTGTCCACCTTCAGGTGCACCCGGGCCGGCGTGCCGCTGCTAGCGGCCGCACGGGTCACCTCCTCCAGGGCCCAGTGGGCGGACACCGACAGGTCGATGCCGGCGGCCACCGCTCGGTCCAGCGGGGCGCCGGGGGTATACAGCCAGGTCAGCAGCGGCGCGGTGATCCCGGCCCGGCGCAGCGTGAGCGCATCGGTCAGCTGGGCCACGCCGAGCCAGGCGGCCCCGCCCTCCACCGCCGCCCGGGACACCGGCACCAGGCCGTGGCCGTAGGCGTCGGCCTTGACCACCGCCATCACCTGGGCACTCGGCGCGGCCTGGCGGAGCGTGGCGATGTTGGCGCGGATCGCGGCGAGGTCCACGATGACGTCGGCCGGGTAGAAACTCACGTGACCCAGTGTGCCAGCGACCCTGCGTGCGCAGCGGCAACCCGGGACGCCGGTGCGCGATTCACTCCGACAGCAACGAGGCAACCGCGTCCGGGACGGCCCGGGCGAGGTGGGAGGACCGGAGCGGCGCCCCGGTCAGTTCGGCGGCCCGCCCGTGGACGACGACGGCGGCCGCGGCCCACGCGGCCACGTCACCGGGGTGCAACGCACCGACGGCGGCCTGGGCCAGGACGGCGCCGAGGATGCCGGCCAGCACGTCCCCGGAGCCGGCGGTGGCCAGCCACGAGGTGCCGTCGGCCTGGGCGAACCCGGTGCCCTCGGGCGGGGCGATGACGGTGATGGCGCCCTTGAGGAGCACGGTGGCACCGGTGCGGCGGGCGGCGGTGTGGGCCCACCGCCAGGGGTCGGCCTCGATGTCCCCGCGGTCGACGTGGAGACCAAGGCGGCCCAGCAGGCGCTGCAACTCACCGGCGTGCGGGGTGAGCACCACCGGATGGCGGGCCAGGGTCTCCGGCGCGTCCGGCAGGTGGTCCAGCCCACCGGCGTCCACCACCACCGCGATGCCGTCGTCACCGTCGGGGTGGCCGGCATCGCCCAGTCCCCAGATGCGGCGGGCGCGTGCCATGCCCGAGGCGACCTCGTCGTCGTCGGCGATGCCCGGGCCGATCACCATCGACTGCACCCGGCCGTCCTGGGTGACCACCTCCGGATGGGCCCGGACCACCTCGGCGGCCACGTCCGGGTGGCCCAGATAGCGCACCATGCCCGCGCCCACGCCGAGCGCGGCGTGGGCGCACAGCAGGGCCGCCCCGGGGTAGCGCGGGGAGCCGGCCGCCAGACCGAGCACGCCCCGGGTGTACTTGTGGTCCGCAGCGCCGGGCCGGGGCCACATGTCCGCCACGTCGGCCGGGGTGAGGCGCCTGACGGCCGGCTGCCGGGCGGCGAAGGCCTGCCCCAACCCCAGGTCGACCACCTGGACCCGGCCGGCCAGTCCCGCCCCGGGCGGGGTGAGCAGGCTCGCCTTCATCGCGCCCATGGTGACGGTGAGGTCGGCGGGCAGGATGCGGCCGGACGCTGAGATGTCGCCGGACACTGAAATGTCGCCGGATGCTGAGATATCGCTGGATGCCGGGTTGCCGGCCTGGTCCGCCCGACGCTCGTGGTCCGCCTGACCGGCGTCGTCCGCCGCA
>CALKWS010000379.1 GCA_938004115.1 uncultured Ruaniaceae bacterium | reverse complement strand
GGACGACCCGCCTGCGGACGACCCGCCGGGCGAGGACCCGCCTGGGGCTGACCCGCCCGGGGACGATCCACCCGAGAATGAAGCCCCCGAGGCCTCGTTCACGTTCGATGTCGACGGATTGTCGGTGACTTTCGATGGGTCGGGATCCACCGACCCCGATGGCTCGATCGAGAGTTATACCTGGGACTTCGGCGACGGGCACAGCGCCACCGAGGTCCGCCCCGTCCACGAGTACCAGGAGCCGGGCACCTATGAGGTGACCTTGACCGTGACCGACGACGCCGATGCAGAGCACAACACTGCCCAGCAGGTCACCGTCACTGGACCACCCGAGGCCGACCCCGTGCTGGCCGCCGACGCGTTCGCGCGGGACGTGCCGGCCGGGTGGGGGCCGGCCGACACCGGCGGCACCTGGAGTCCGGTGGGATCCTCGGCCAACTTCCGAGTGGAGGACGGCCAAGGCGTCATCCGGATGGCGAGCGCCGGCAGCGGGCCCCGGATCCTCCTTAACGATCTTAGTGTTTCGGATACCGATACCACCCTGGAGTTGTCACTTGACCAGCCGCCCTCGGGCGGCGATGTCTACATCTCGGTCGATTCCCGCCGCATCGGCAACGACACCTATCGGATGAAGATCCGGTTCCAGCGGCACCAGACCACGGTGTTGCTGACCAGAGCGCTTAACGGGACCGAAACCACCTTGAACCACCTCGTCCTGCCCGAGCTGGCCTATCAGGATGGTGACGTCTTCCGGATCCGGTTCCAGACCGAAGGCGAGGGCACGACCGACCTGCGAGCCATGCTGTGGCGCACCACCGCTGCAGAACCGACCGAGTGGCAGGTGACCGCCACCGACACCACCCCGGAACTACAACGTCCCGGCGGCCTGGCTTTCGTCACGTACCTGAGTGGAGCGGCGGATAACGCGCCCGTCGAGGCCAGGTTCGCTGATCTGCACGTGACTGCACCGCCACGATGAGCCTCGTCGGGGGACAGTGATGAGTGAGGCGGATGGCAGGCAGGCGACACTGGCACGCCTGAGCCGGACATGGGATGCCCTCGGGGGGATCGCTGCCCAGGGCTCGCAGGCCGGGGCGAGTTTCGTGCTCCAGATCCTGGCGGTCCGCCTGCTCGGTCTGGAAGGGCTTGGTGTCTTCGCTGCGCTCTACGGGATCGTGATCGTGGCGACCGGTGTCGCCACGGGTTTCGTGGGCGACTCGCTCACCGTCCTGGACAGGTCCGTCACCGCAGTCCGCGCGGGCCTCCAAACGTGGTGGGCCGGCCTCTCCGCGGGGTTGGGACTCATCGTCGCCGCTGGAGCGTGGGCCACCGGCATGGTGGAGGGTCGGACTGCACTGGCCTTCGGACTGGCCACGACACTCTTCCTGCTGGAAGATGCGCTCCGGCGTCTGCTCATGGCTACCCTGCGGTTCTGGAGCCTGGTGCTGGTCGATCTCACCGCGCTCGCCGCAGCATTGGCGACGATCTTCGTGATCTTCGGGCCCGCCGGTCTTGGCATCATTCACCTCCTGCTCGCCCTGGCAATCGGTCAGGCGACAGCAAGCGTGGTGGCCGTCCTGCTGCTGCCCGCCTCCGAACGCCATCTATCGCCGTGGCGCGGGGCCGACCTCAGAACGGTCGGCGCCTACGGGACGAATCGAGCGGTGCAGTTATCGCTGCGCCCCGGATTACAGGCAGTAACACGACTCCTCGGCCTGGCACTGGTGTCAGCGGTCGCAGTGGGCGAACTTGAGGCAGCCCGGGTCTACATCGCACCGACTCTCATCGTGATCGGCGGACTGGTTTCGGTCTTGTTCGCGCACTATGCGGCAGCCAAACACAACCCATTGGCAGGCCAGATGAGGCTCGCAGACCGTCACGCGCTGTACCTCGCGGCGGGGTCAGGCCTGCTATGCGGGGGATTCCTACTAAGTCTGCCGTGGCTCGGACCGGTCCTGACCGGGGGCGCGTTCGACCTGTCGACCCTGGCCCTGGTCGGTTGGACGCTCCGGTCGATGGCTTTCGCAGGATCCATGCCGTTCATGTCCCTGGCCGCCATACGTGGGATGCAGCGGATCACGCTCACCCTGACGCTCGTGGAGTTCGCCGTCGTGCTGTGCGCCGTTGTGACGCTGCTGATGGCCGGGGGTTCCATTCTCTGGGTCCCGTACCTACTGGCCATCGGCACGGCTACCACCGGGGCCATCGTGCGCACCCGGGTGCTGCCCCGAGCCCGGGCCCAGGAAGCCGCCGGAGCCGCGCAGGTCAGGGGGCCACATGACTAAAGGGTTGGTGGTACCGGCGCACCTGGTCCGGACCGAGTCGAATCCGCGGCTGTGCTTCGTCACGGTGCTCATCCTCGTGATCGCCACCGTCAGCTGGCGCCGGGGGGTGTACTACTCAGGCGGTCTGGACCCGGTCGTCGCCGGCAAGGCCCTACTCAGTGTGATCGCGCTGACGATGGCCGGCTTCGCCCATCAGGGCAGCCGCAGCCGGATCCGCATCCGGGGACGCACGCTGGTGTTCTTGGTGAGTTACCTGATGGTCTCCGTCTTCGGCGCCTACGCCGAGGGGCAACTGCTACCCTCGGCGGTCCTGGCCGTACGTGTGCTCATCGTGGCCCTGGCCCTGTACTACCTCGTGCGTGTGTTCCCGCGCGACCTCGTGTTCCGGTCCCTGATCGGGTCCTTCCTGATCGTGGCGATCCCCAGCTCCATCACCGGATTGCCAATGCTAGGAGCTAACGGCCGCCTCTTCGGTGGGATACCCCCGCTGCATGCCAACGAGATCGCTACCCTCTTCTCGGTGCCCCTGATCGGGCTGACCTGGCTCGCGCTGCGAGGTGCGATCCGCTGGTGGCACACGGTCCTGCTCGTGGTCTCGGTGGGGATGATCTGGCTCACCGGATCACGAACGGCACTGGCCGCTGTCGTCGTGGCCCTGCTGGTGATGCTGCTGCAAGCCAGAGACCTGACCCGGCCGGTGGCAGCGGTCGTGGCCGCTGCGATACCGGTCGGCTTCTACCTGATGTTCGCCAGCGAACTGCTGGACCGGTTCTTCTTGCGCGGTGGTACCGAACAACTGACGACCCTGTCATCGAGGACGATCGCATGGTCGGCTGCATGGCAGTATCCGGACACGTTCTGGTCGCGGTGGGTGGGGGCCGGGCTGGCCCAGAAACTGATCCCGGTGCGAGACCAGTGGTGGGATGTGCAACTGCTCGACAGCACGTGGGTCTCAGCACTCATCCAAGCGGGCCTACTGGGTCTGCTCATCCTCGGGATGTGGCTGGCGATGGTCGCCGCGTCCAGTCTCCGAGCCCGGCCTCCTACCCGCGCGCTGCTGACTGCGCTACTGGTTTTCCTCGTGATTAGGAGCGTACTGGAAAGCGGACTTTTCGATAGTACGCCGGCGTTCTTGACCTTCATGTTGATGTCCCTCACCGGTGACAACGGAGTCGAGGCCGATTCGCGAATTCCGAGCCGGGTGAATTGGATCGGAATACGGAGAAGGGAATTGTTGATCGAATGACAGGAGCAGTGGCAGTAGGAATCGAGAATGCGCAATATCACCCTGAGGTGAGATACGCACACCAGGGGGTCGTGTATCCAGGACCTCCGCAATCAGGAGGCGGTGTGGAACTCAGAGATTACTGGCGGGTCATCCGCCAACGATGGCGAGTCGTTGTTGCGAGCACGCTCTTGGGCCTTCTGGGGGCCACCGGACTGACGATCATGACGCCTCCGACCTACCAATCCACGGTCGAACTTTTCGTCGCGCCCGAGGTCGGAGGTACCAGTTCTGAACTGATGCAAGGTTCGAGTTTCCTCCTCGATCGGGTGAAGTCGTATGTCGCGATCGCTGATAAGGCAGTCGTTCTGGAGCCGGTGCGGGCCGATCTGGGTCTGAACGAGACGGTGGGAGAACTGGCCGAGCGGGTATCGGCGTCAGTCGTTCCCGAAACCGTGGTGGTGCGGATCAGCGTCGAGGACGACACTGCCGAGGACGCAGCCCTAGTCGCGAATGCGATCGCCTCGGAGTTCATCACCCAGGCCCTGCTCCTGGAACCGATGCGTGCTGATGAGACGGCGGTAGTCCGGATCACGGTGATCGACTCGGCCCGGGAGCCGGAGTCGCCGGTCACACCGCAGCCACGGCTGAACCTCGCATTCGGGCTTCTCCTCGGGGTGACGGCCGGCTTCATCGGGGCGGTCCTACGCGATGCCCTCGATCGCAGGATCAAGAGCGAACGTGAGGTCAAGGCGATCACCTCCACCCCGGTCGTCGGCGCGGTCCCGCTGGACCCCAAGGTCCGCGAGGCACCTGTGGTGCCCGCGCTGACGACACTGTCGGTGCGTGCCGAGGCGATGCGGAGGCTGCGCACCAATCTGCAGTTCATCGACATCCCGGCCAAGCACCGCTCCTATGTGGTGACCTCATCGGTCATGGAGGAGGGAAAGACCCTGACGGCGGTCAACCTTGCAGCCGTCATCGCCGAGGGGGGGCAACGCGTCTGCCTGGTCGAAGCCGATATGCGCAGGCCCCGGATCGGCGAATACCTGGGTCTCGAGGACGCTGTGGGCCTGACCGATGTGCTGATCGGCAACCTCGAGTGGCACGAGGCCAAACTCGAGTATCGTCCGCAACTCGACATCATCCTGGCCGGAACGATCCCGCCGAACCCGTCGGAACTCGCCTCCAGCAGCGCCATGGAAACCCTGCTGCAGGAACTTGAGGAATCCTACGACGTCGTCATCGTCGATACCCCGCCACTGCTGCCCGTCACCGACGCCGCGGTGCTGTCCAAACGGGTGGCCGGTGCCATCGTGGTAGCCAACTGCGGCCGCCGAGGTGTGCTCCGCGGTGACCTCGTCCAGGCCGTGGAGATGCTCGAAACCGTCGACGCCCGGATCCTGGGGATCGTGCTGAACAAGGTCTCCCAAACCGGCCCGGATGCCGTGCCGATGTCGACCTACTCCCTGCACGGGGCCACAGCCCGATGAACCCGCAGAAGCACTCGTTGGCGTCCGGCCACAGCACCACGGAGACCGGGAACAACCGGCCGAGCACCGTCATCTTCGTGTGCACCATGAACATCTGCCGTTCCCCGCTACTGGCGACGGTGTTCGCTGCCTCGATCGACGGTACCGATGTTCAGTGGGCGGTCGACAGCCGCGGGACACATGCGGTGCCGGGCGCGGACGTCTGCCCCGTGGCCGTGTCACTGCTCGAGGGCTACGTGCCAGAACACCGGGCACGGCGGGTACAGGCCGACGAACTCACAGCGGCGGACCTGATCCTGACCGCCACCACCCGAGAGCGCCGGCACCTGGCGCACCTGGCACCCAGCCTGCGTCCGCGAACGTTCACGGTGGGGGAGGCGCTGCTGCTCGCCAGGCTTGACGATCAACCGACGTGGCTGGCTCAGGCCCCCGGCGCCTCGGTGGCCCGCCGATTCTCGGCGTTACTGAATGCCCGCAGGGGTCTGGCCCCGGTCCCTGCAGCCAACCGGCGAACGCGCCCGGGACTACCCGACATTCCCGATGTCCACAGCGCAACCCCTCGCCGGCACCTATCGGGCCTGAAGGCGGCGCAACGCGATGTGCGGGAATTGGCCAACCACATCTCACTATTCGCTGGGAGGTCCTGATGCACCACACATCCGACGAGGTGGTCGCGCCCCCGCCGCAACGGCGTCGCCAAACCTCCCGAGTCCAGGCCGGCCCGAACAGCCGGTTCACCGTCCAAAGAGAGGACGCGTTCGACTTCCTGGGCGCGGAATACGGCACCTTGTTCGCAGCATCGGAGGCGACGGCATTCCAGCACGGCGCATGGCTGCACCGGATCTATGACGGTCTTGCCGCGGACCTGTCCGCCCATCCCCGTGTGGTGACGATCCGGGATGCGAACACCGGCGCCCTTGCCGCGGTGCTTCCATTGGTACATCGAAAACGCGGACCGGTGCGGGTGGTCGAGTTCGCCGACCTGGGTGTCTCCGATTACGCGAAGCCGGTGGTGGCCACGGCCGCAGCCGCCGCACTGCACCATGACGCCACGGTGAAGAAGGGCATCCGTGCCGCCCTGGCACCTTTCGACCTGGTCCTGGTCCAACGGGTTCCCGACTCCCCGCACTGCTTCACCGCATTGCTCCCGGGCTCCAAGGCGGCCCTGCACCACTACGGCACGCACAGGGTCTGTCTTCCGGAGTCGGTTGAGGAGTGGCCCCAGACCCTGGAGCCGTCATTCCAACGACACTTGTCGCGCAAGTACCGGAGGCTCCGGCCGAAAGGAGGCTGCCAACTGCGGCTCGTCAGCGATCCGGCAGAGGTCGACTCGTTGATGGGCACGCTGCGACGGTTCCGGCGGGTGCGGTTCAGCGAGCATGGCGGACTCGACCTACTCCAGGAACCGCGCTATTTCGACTTCTACAGCGCCGTGGCACGCGACGGTGTCCAGGGCAGGGGGCCAGCACGTCTCAACGTCTTGGACGTCGGGGGCCGGCCTGGTGCCATCGCACTGGATCTCGCTGATCCCGACGGTGAGGTCTACCTCGTGATCGGATACGACCTGGAACGGTTGCGCAACTACTCCCTGGGCCTGCTGATCGTTGACCAACTAGCCCGTTCGGTGATCGAACGTGGGGGGACGGTACTGGATCTGACCGTTGGTGATGAACCCTACAAGGCGCAGTTCGGGGCGCAACGCTCCGCGTTGTACGAGGTGCGCGTCGCGCGCACCCCTTGGGGATGGGGTTTGTACGTCGGGCATCGGACTTACCGTCGCGCCCGACGCGCGGCCAAGCGAGTAGTAGAAGCTGGACGGGCCGCACGGGGCCAGGTGCGCCAGCGGGCCCAAGACGCCCATCAGTACAAGCGTCAGGGGTGATGCCAGATGCGACCGCAGGCACGGAAACGGCCGGTGCCCGAGGGTGAACCAGTGGAGAAGGAGTCGGACCTGTGACCATGAAACAGTCGGAACCGATGAGCCCGAGCAGGGCAGACCGCCCGACGGTCCGGATACTCGGCACCCACGGTGTCCCGGCCCAGTACGGGGGCTTCGAAACGGCTGCCGAGAAGGTCGGATTGCACCTAGCCGACCAGGGCTGGCGAGTCATCGTCTACTGCCAGGTGCGGGGGACGGGCGAGATCTCCTATGACCGGTGGAACGGCTTGGAGCGCGTCAAGATCCCGGTGAACCTCCCGGGCTGGCGTGGCACGTCGCTGTTCGACTTGCGCAGTGTTCAGCATTCCAGCGCATACCGGGACCTGTGCCTCATCTTCGGTTACAACACCGGGATCTTCAACACCTGGCAGCGGCTCAAGCGGATCCCGATGGTGATCAATATGGACGGGTTGGAATGGTCCAGAGCCCGGTGGGGCTTCTTCCGGCAGACGATCCTCTACATCAACGAGAGGTTCTCGGCAGCGGTGGGACACCACCTCATCGCCGACCATCCGGTCATCGAGGAGCACCTCTGGACGCGGGCACCGAGGCGGAAGGTGCGGATGATCGCCTACGGCGCTGACGAAGTCCTCGACGCCGACCCCGGGCCGGTGCGGGAGCTGGGTCTGGAACCCGGCCGGTACCTCACCCTGATCTGCCGGCCGATCCCGGAGAACTCGATACTCGAGCTCGTCCGAGGGTTCTCCGCCCGGCCACGCAGGCACAAACTGCTCATCCTGGGCACTTATGACCCGGGATCCGACCCTTACCACGCGGCGGTGGTCGCGGCAGCCTCGCAGGACGTCGTCTTTGCCGGGGCGATCTACGACCCGGCGGTGGTCAAACCACTGCGGTTCCACAGTGCCATGTATCTGCACGGGCACACCGTGGGGGGTACCAACCCCTCACTGGTCGAGGCCATGGGCGCAGGAAATCCGGTACTCGCCCAGGACAACCCGTACAACCGCTGGGTGGCCGGAGACGGGCAGGCGTACTTCCGCACCGCTGGCGACGTCGCCAGCACCTTGGACCGGCTCCTCGGTGCACCGGATGCGCTGCGTGCGATGAGCCGATCGGCCCGGGCGCGGTACCGAGAAGAGTTCACCTGGCAGGCCGTGGGTGAGCAATACCGGGACCTGCTCGAGGACTACCTGCCGAGCGGCTCAACGGTCGATCGAAGGAGGGGTCGGGCATGGTGAAGGTCGTCGTGGTCGGTCTGGGAAAGATGGGCATCTCCCACCTGGCAGTCGCGCGCGCCCTACCGGGCGTCGAGGTGGTCGGGATCGTCGATGCCTCGACCTACCTGCTGGGAGTGCTGAAGAAGTACACCGGCCTCCGGGCCTTCACCACCGTGTCAAAACTTCTGGACCACATCACCCCCGATGCAGCGATCGTGGCCACCCCCTCCCGGTTGCACGCACCGATGGTGCGGCAACTCCTGGAGGCCGGGGTTGCGGTGTTCTGCGAGAAACCGTTCTGCCTCAGCACCGCCGATGGGCAGGCACTGGCCGCCCTGGCACAGGACCGCGGACTGGTCACGCAGGTGGGCTATCACAACCGCTTCGTCGGAACGTTCGCCGAGGTCAAGAACCTGCTGGAGGCCGGCGCTATCGGCACTGTGACACGCGGGCTGGCCGAGGCCTATGGCCCGGTGGTGCTGCAGGAACAAGGGACTACGTGGCGCAGTAAGAGTGCCGAGGGCGGCGGCTGCCTGTACGATTACGCAGCACATCCCCTCAACCTGATCAACTGGTACCTCGGGGACCCGGTTGGTGTGGGCGGTACGGTCCTCAACAGCGTCTTCTCCGCCGAGATCGACGACGAGGTAGCCTCCACGCTCTATTACCCCGGCGGCCGTACGGTGTCGGTGAGCGTCAACTGGTCCGACGAGTCGGTGCGCAAGATGACCACCCGGATCACGCTCTGGGGCACTCGGGGCCGCATCTTCGCCGATCGCCAGGAGATCCAGGTGTACCTGCGCTCGAACGGCTCGCCGCCTCCGGGTTACACCAGCGGCTGGAACGTGCGTCACACCACGGACCTGACCCAACCGGTGGATTTCTATCTCCGCGGCGAGGAGTACACCGCACAGTTGCGCCACTTCGTCGACCGGGTCCGTGCGCAGCAGACCGAGGGCATCAACACCTTCGCCACCGCCGTACAGACCGACCGGCTCATCGAGGTCATGATTGCCGACAGCAGGACCGGCCCAGCGGCGAGGCTGGCCGGCGCGAACGGCACACCGGCACCGATGAAACGCTCGCGCAGCGGCCGGATCCGAGCCCGGTTGGCCGGAACCACATGAGGAGGGCGACGATGGACAGGCTCCTGTTCGGAGACAACCAGTTCTTCGGCATCAACCATATGTCCGAGGAGAAGGCCCGCCAGCAGCAGATGCGCTTCCAACGGACCGACGCCGTGCTCGACGTCCTCACCGCCGCGTACGAGGAAGGCGTGCGCACCTTCATGTGCACCACCCACGACCGGATCGCCGAGGTCGCCGGCCACTTCCGCGACCACCGCGAGCAGTACCCCGACTTCACCTTCCTCCCGGGGATGCCGTACGCGCACAAGTACGCCAACGCCGTCACCACGGACGGCATGATCGGCGCGCTGAAACAGTTCCTACCCGATACCGGCCTGCTCGATGCTGCGATCCGCGGTACGTCGTCGCTCGTCGGTAAGGACATCGAGGGCATCGTCACCCTGCTCATCGACGCCGAGATGGCGATGTTCACCGGACTGTCGACCCCGGTGATCTGGCTGCAGAACGTCGTCACCGACCTTCTCCTCGGCCTGGGGTTCGACGATGCGTTCCGCATTTTCGCCGACCACGTCCGAGGCACGTACAACGCCGAGCCGGGATTCATCACCATGAACCTGCCGCTGTTGGTGCCGGTACTGGAGCGACAGGGGATCGGCTCCCCACTGGTCTGCGCGAACATCAACAAACTCGGCTTCCGGATGTCCGGAGGTCTCGAGGCCTATCGACGCGCCCTCGAATCGCACGACTTTCGCGCAGTGGCGATGTCGGTCTATGCCTCCGGAGCGATCCCTGCTGACGAGGCGATCCACTGGGTATGTGAACAGCCCAACATCGAAGCCATCGTCTTCGGTGCCTCGTCCCGGCGCAACATCCGGCACACCGCCCAGCTCGTCGATACGTATTGGCGCCACTAGTGAAGTCCGGAGACCCCAGCACGGTCCTGATCGCTACCCCCGGGGCTGACCTGTACGGCTCGGACCGGATGGTCCTGGAGACCGTGCATGCGCTGATCAGTGCGGGGTACCGGGTGTTCGCCACCGTGCCCACGGGCGGCCCGCTGGTGGAGTTGCTCAGAGATGCCGGAGCCACGGTCCTGCACCAGCCCATGCCGGTGATCCGCAAGGGCCTGCTCTCCGTACGTGGCCTGTTCCAGCTCCTGTGGCAGGCCCTGACGAACCTCGGCTCAGCGTGGCGCTTGGTACGAACGGTCGATCCCGGCACCGTCCTGGTCAACACCATCACCACGCCCCTCTGGCTGCCGCTGAGTCGCGTGGCGCGACGCAATGTGGTGTGCCATATCCACGAAGCGGAAAGCCGGACTCACCCGATCCTGCGTCGGGCGCTGTATCTCCCGCTGCTGTTCAGCAATCGCATCGTCGTCAACAGCAAGGTGAGCCTGGACGTGCTCAACCGGTCCGCTCCGCGATTGACATCGCGGGCCGCCGTGGTCCCGAACGCCGTGCAGGGCCCACCCACCACCCGCCCGGCCCGGCAGAGTCTTGCGGGCACCACGCACCTGGTCTATGTCGGGCGGCTGTCGGCGCGGAAGGGCCCCCACGTTGCCATCGAGGCCGTCAGACTGCTGACACAGCGCGGGCGGAACGTGCACCTGACGCTCGTCGGAGCGGTCTTCCCTGGAAACGAGGCCTATGAAGCGTCGCTGCACCGGCAGGCCGAGGCGTCGGGCCTTTCCGACCGCTGCACATTCCTGGGGTTTCGCCCGGACGTGTGGCCCCACCTGGCCGACGGCGACATCGCCCTGGTGCCCTCGGTCGGAGACGAATCCTTCGGCAACACTGCGGTCGAGGCGTCCCTGGCGGGCCGCCCGGTGATCACCAGCGACATCGACGGGCTTCGGGAGGCCAGCAGTCACACGCGATCGTGCGTCCGGGTACCGCCTGCGGATCCGCACGCCCTGGTACTGGCCGTAGAGCAGATCATGGATCAGTGGTCGCAGTTCCGTGCCCTCGCGATGAGTGACAGCCATCGGCTGGCGCAGGTTTTCTCACCGGAGAGTTATCGCACCCGCCTCATCAGCGCTATCGGCGCGCATCACCCCGGCTCGCGCAAGCGTGCATCCAGCGAATCGAGCCGGCGGTACCACACGCCGAGCACCAGGATGAGATAGGCAAGGTTCGTCAGGGCCAGGAAGAGGTACAACCACTGGAACGCCACCGGTACGGCAAGCAGCAGGAACGACAGCGCAACTACACCGTAGTCCGTGGGAAGTTTGAGAACCGCAGTGAACAGGTTCCCCCCTCGAGCAGCGGCAGAAGGTCCGCCCACGAGCCGGTGACTTACGCTGCGACTGAGCAACTCGGTCAGCAACATTCCAAAGAAATGGACAATATCGGTGATCGCGAACGCGATCGCTACCAGCAACCACCAGTCCGGCAGGTCCAACCGGTAGAACATGATGAGCACAGCCAGATGTAGAGCGGCCACCTTGGCCGCATCGATGAGATGGTCGAGCCATTCCCCGGTCAGCGTCCCACCCCCGCGCAGCCGCGCCAACTGTCCATCTGCCGAGTCGAGTGCGTAACCGATCAGGAGCAGGCCGGCGACCAGGACTCCAGGCACCCACCCGGGGGCGCCGACGGCGAGCACCGTCATGCCCGTGAAGGTGAATAGGGCGCTGATGGTGGTGACCTGGTTGGGCCGGAGTCCGAGCCGGTGTGCTGCCGCTGCGAAGATTCGTCCCAGCGGCCGATTGACCAGAAGGGAGTAAAGGGGCGCCCCGGTGCCCGGCTTCTGGGCATTTCGTAAACGGGCATAGTTCGCCCGGAATGTCACAGCATTGCTCGTGTTCATCGGACCTTCCAGGCTGTTGAGGGAACAACTGAGCCTTTGTTGCTCCGTCGTTATCACGAGGTCATTGCCACTTTAGGGCATCAATGCCCGAAACCCGAGCGACCGAACGATGGACTTTCCGAATGTAGGCCAATTACGATGCAGTACTGAGACCGCCTGGCCGGTATTCCGATCGCGGTGATGAGAACGGGATACGGGGATCAGTACAAGCGGTGTGCAGATCGCCGCCGGGGGAGGCCATAGACGAATACGCGTGGGAAACGAGGGTCTCGTGGCTGTTCGGATGCGCATCGAAAGTTGGCCTCCCCGCCGTTGGCACGCGGACCTCGGGCGGCGACTAGCAGCGGTTCTCGACACCGAGGTCACGTTCTTCGCAGGTCCGGCTGCGCACGCCGCAACGCGGCGATACATCGACCGGGTCCTGACGTTCGAGCGTGTGATCGATCGTGCCGACCAGGGCTTCCTCGCGCCGGTGACCGCGCACCCCCCGGTCGATAAGGGCGGGGGGATAGTGGTCGACCTGTCGGCCGAGACCCGACCGAACGGGCGGAGTTGGCGTGTCCTGTTCGATGGTCGGGCCGGCCATAGCGCGGCCGCGCTCGCACTCGCTCAGGGCGGGGTGCCGTTGGTGACGATCCTCGACGCGGAGGGGACGGTGCGCGTGCAAGGGCGACCCGGTGGTGAGCAGCCCGGGTCGTTGTCCCGGGCCCTGGCCGATGTGTTCACTGGAACTGCCACGTTGCTCACCGCAGCGTTGACCGGACGGGCCCTCGGCGAGCCTTTGCCGCAGGCGCCCGACACCCCCCACGCCGGACCGAAGAACCTCGGCAGGCTGCTGGCCGAACGCAGCGTTCGCAAGGGGGTGCACGCCGTGTACCGGATGGCTACGCGGTCACCGCACTGGCGGGTGGGGTGGCGACGAACACCACCGGGCACCGACGTGGCGGAGCGGTCCGGTGAACTGGCAGGCGAGTGGACCAGCCTGCCCGACGACGGCTATCACTTCTATGCCGATCCGTTCCTTTTCGAACGCAACGGGCAGTGCTACCTCTTCGTCGAAGACTTCGACCATCGCGTCCAACGCGCCCACATATCGGTGGTCGAGATGGACGAGAACGGCCCGCGCGGCACACCCAGACCCGTTCTACGGCGCCAGGTGCACCTGTCCTACCCGTTCGTGCTGGAACACCGCGACCAGGTCTGGATGATCCCGGAGACGTCGGGGGCGCACCGGGTCGAGCTGTACCGTGCGACCCGGTTCCCGGACGAGTGGGTGCTGGACCGGGTACTGATCGACGGCGTCGACGCAAGCGATGCCACGCCGGTCCAGCATCGGGGCCGCTGGTGGTTGTATGCCACGGTGCGCACCGCACAGACCTACTCCGACCATCTACACCTCTGGTCGGCCCCTGACCTGCTCGGACCGTGGACGCCACATCCGGGGAACCCGGTCCTGGTCGATATCGCCTCGGCCCGGCCGGCTGGACGCTTCTGGGTGCAGGACGGCCGATTGCTACGCCCCACCCAGGACGGGCGCGGCGGTTACGGTGCCGCCATCAACGTGATGGAGGTGACCCACGTGGATGACCACCGTTTCGAACAACGCCTGGTAGCCCAGATCCGGCCAGGCGGACCGTGGCCCGGGCGGCGGATACACACGGTGAACCGAAGCGCCGGGTTCGAGGTGGTCGACGGCTCACGTGTCTCGGCCCGGCTCGGTCTGCTGCGCAGGGCGATGCAGCGATTCACGCCTCAGTGAACCGCTGTCCGACTACAGCAGAGCGAGAAGGTAGTCGCCGTAGGTGGACTTGCGTAGGGGTTCGGCCCGTTGTCTTAGTTCCTCGTCGGTGAGGAAACCCTTGCGCCAGGCCACCTCCTCGGGAGCGCCGATCTTCAAGCCCTGACGGTGTTCGATGGTACGGACGTAGTCCGCGGCGGCCAGCAGGGTGTCGAACGTGCCGGTGTCGAGCCACGCCGTTCCCCGGGGCAGGATGTCCACCTGGAGCGCGCCGCGCTGCAGATAGGCCCTGTTGACGTCGGTGATCTCGTACTCACCCCGAGGTGATGGGCGGAGGTTGCGAGCGATGTCGATGACGTCGTTGTCGTAGAAGTACAGGCCGGGGACGGCGTAGTTCGATCGGGGCGCACTCGGCTTCTCCTCCAGTGTCAGCGCCCGGCCGTGCTGGTCGAACTCCACCACGCCGTACGCGGAGGGTTCCGCGACGCGGTAGGCGAAGATTGCCCCGCCGGTGAGGTCGGTGAATCGGGAGAGTTGCGTGCCCAAGCCTGGCCCGTAGAAAATGTTGTCCCCCAGGATGAGGGCGACGTTGCCGGTGCCGATGAAATCGGCGCCCAGCACGAACGCCTGGGCCAAGCCGTTGGGCTCGGGCTGAACGGTGTAGGACAGGTCGATACCGAACTGGGCCCCATCGCCCAATAGCCGGCGGAACTGGTCGGCGTCGTGAGGGGTAGTGATGATCAGGATGTCGCGGATTCCGGCGAGCATCAGGGTGCTCAACGGGTAGTAGATCATCGGCTTGTCGTAGACCGGCACCAGTTGCTTGCTGACGCCCAGGGTGATCGGGTGCAGACGTGTGCCGGAGCCGCCGGCAAGGATGATCCCGCGCATCGTGCCAGTATCCCGCACGAGTGCCGGCCAGGTGGCCGAACGTGCGGTCCGGTCGGCTACCGTGAGGCACATGGCTACGGTGTTGGTGACGGGCGGCGCGGGGTTCATCGGGTCGAACTTCGTGCACTACCTGGTGCGCGAGACCGACTCGCGGGTCATCGTGCTGGACAAGATGACGTATGCCGCCTCACCGGCGGCGATCGAGCCGCTCGTGGGTGACCGGGTGGAACTCGTCGTCGGGGACGTGGCCGATCGTGACCTGGTCGAGGCGCAGGTCGGCCGGCTGACCGGTCCGGACGATGCGGTGGTGCACTTCGCGGCCGAGTCCCATAACGACAACAGCCTGCGGGACCCCACGCCGTTCGTGGCCACCAACGTGGTGGGGACGATGGTGCTGCTGGAAGCGGTCCGGCGCTTCGGTGTGCGTCTGCACCATGTCTCGACCGATGAGGTGTACGGAGACCTTCCCCTGGGTGACCCGGTGCGGTTCACCGAGGAGACCCCGTACCAGCCCTCGAGCCCGTACTCGGCGTCCAAGGCCGGGGCCGACCACCTGGTGCGGGCGTGGGTGCGTTCGTTCGGGATCGCCGCCACGATCAGCAACTGCTCCAACAACTACGGCCCCTGGCAGCACGTGGAGAAGTTCATCCCGCGGCAGATCACCAACGTGCTGGCGGGGCTGCGGCCGAAACTGTACGGCGCGGGCCAGAACGTGCGGGACTGGATCCACGCCACGGACCACTCCTCGGCGGTGTGGACGATCCTGACGAAGGGGCAGATCGGGCACACCTACCTGATCGGGGCGGACGGTGAGCAGACGAACCTCGACGTGATGCAACTGATCCTGGAGCTGATGGGCCGCGATCCGCAGGACTTCGACCACGTGCAGGATCGTGCCGGCCACGATCTGCGGTACGCGATCGACGCCACCAAGATCCGCACCGAGCTGGGGTGGCGTCCGCAGTTCGGGGACTTCCGGGCCGGGTTGGCGCAGACGATCCACTGGTACCGGGAGCACGAGGCGTGGTGGCGGGAGCAGAAGGACGCCGTGGAAGCCTCCTATGCCGCCCATGGGCAGTGACATGACGGGCCCGGACGTTCGCACCACACCGATCCCGGGCCTGCTCGAGGTGGACCTGCCCGTCCACCGCGACCCGCGGGGGTGGTTCAAGGAGAACTGGCAGCGGGCCAAGATGGTGGCCCTGGGCCTGCCGGACTTCGGGCCGGTGCAGCATTCGGTGGCGTTCAACGAGTCGGCCGGCACCACCCGAGGGGTGCACGCCGAGCCGTGGGACAAGTTCGTCTCGGTGGTCGCCGGACGCGCCTTCGGGCTGTGGGTGGACCTGCGGGAGGGCGAGAGTTTCGGCCGGGTCCACACCAGCGAGCTGAACCCGGCCACGGCTGTCTTCGTACCGCGGGGCGTCGGGAACGCCTACCAGACCCTGACCGATGGGACGGTCTACTCCTACTTGGTGAATGCGCACTGGTCGGCCGATGCGAGCTATACCCACCTGAACCTCGCCGACGAACGCCTCCGCGGCCGATGGCCCATCCCGCTGGAGCGCGCGACCGTCTCCGACAAGGACCGCGCCCATCCCCCGCTGGACCGGGTCCGTCCGATCCCGGATCCGCCCACCCTCGTCCTGGGGGCCACCGGCCAGGTGGGGCAGGCATTTCGGACCCTGCTCCCGGGTGCCAGGGCACTGAGCCGCGCCGAACTGGACCTGAGCCGGCCCGAGCAGATAGCCGAGTTCGACTTCACCGGCGTCGGAACCGTAATCAACGCAGCGGCGTTCACCGCCGTCGATGCCGCGGAAACCCCCGCCGGCAGACGCCAGGCCTGGGCGACCAACGCCGTCGCCGTGGCCGACCTGGCCCGAGCGGCCCGGGAGCACCGCTTCACGCTGGTGCACTACTCCACCGACTACGTCTTCGACGGCCGCGGCGGATCCGGAGCGGACGGCGCCTACCGCGAAGACGACCCGATCAACCCGCTGAACGTCTACGGGCAGACGAAGGCAGCCGGCGAACTGGCCGTGCAGCAGGCTCCACGCCACTACCTCATCCGCACCTCGTGGGTGGTGGGCGAGGGGCGCAACTTCATCTCCACCATGCGGTCCCTGGCCCGCCAGGGCGCCAAACCGCACGTGGTCGATGACCAGCGCGGCAGGCTCACCTTCGCCGCCGACCTGGCCAGGGCGACGATCCACCTGCTCGACCACGGCGCGGCGTTCGGCACCTACCACGTCACGAACAGCGGACCGCCGGCCACCTGGGCGGACATCGCCCGCACGGTCTTCGAGCACACCGGCCGGGACGCCGGCGACATCACCCCGGTGTCGACCGCCGACTACGTGGCGCGGAGCACCGAGCAGCAAGCCCCGCGCCCTGGCGTCAGCGTCCTGGATCTGGCCAAACTCGAAGCCGCCGGCTACCGCATGCCCGGCCACCGGGAGACCCTCGCCCAGGAGCTGG
>CALKWS010000378.1 GCA_938004115.1 uncultured Ruaniaceae bacterium | reverse complement strand
AATCGTGTTCGTCAGGGCAGTCGCGCGCGGGTTAGTCTGGTATCAATCGGATTCCGGCGGGTTCGGTCCTGCCTAGGTTCAGCACAGAAAGTCAGGGATTTAGGGTGCCCACCGGCAAGATCAAGTTCTTCGACGCCGATCGCGGCTTCGGCTTCATCGCCTCCGATGATGGTGACGAGGTCTTCCTGCACGCCTCCGCACTGCCCGCTGATGCCCCCGCGCCCCGGCCCGGCACCCGGGTGGAATTCGGTGTGGCCGCCGGCCGTAAGGGGCTGCAGGCGCTGAGCGTGGAGATCCTGGAGAAGACGCCCTCGGTGGTGCGCGCCAAGCGCCGCCCGGCCGAGGACATGGCCGCGATCGTGGAGGATCTGATCCGCTCCCTGGACCGCGCCGGCGGGCGGCTGCGCGGCGGCCGGTACCCGGAGAAACAAGAAGCAGCCAATCTGGCCCGACTCCTGAGGGTGGTGGCCGATGAGTTCGACGCCTGAGACCTTCGCCGCCCCGGCGCGCGCCGGCTCCTCCCGCCGGGCGACCAAAGACGCCGTGCTCCAGGGCGCGGTGGAGGTGGCCCGCGCGGCCGCGGCCAGTGAGGCTGGCAGCGACCTGGGGGAGTACCTGGGTTTCGAACTGGAAGCCGAACGCTTGGGCACGCACTACTTCGAGACCACCGCGCCTGGGTATGTGGGCTGGCGCTGGTTCGTGACGCTCACCCGCGCCCCGCGCTCGCGCACCCCGATCGTGTGCGAGGCCGGGCTGCTGCCAGGAGACGGGGCGCTGCTCGCCCCGGCGTGGGTGCCGTGGTCCGACCGGCTGGCCCCGGAGGACGTCAGCGCCACCGACCGCCTGCCCTACGATCCCGACGACGAGCGCCTGGAACCGGGGTACGTGGCCACCGGCGATGAGGAGATGGACCGCATCGCCATCCGCGAACTCGGCCTGGGCCGGGACCGGGTGATGAACCGCAAGGCCCTGGAGGCCGCCGCCACCCGCTGGTACAACTCCTCCCGCGGCCCGGACACCACGGGCTCGCGCCAGGCCGGCGCGGACTGCGCCACCTGCGGGTTCGTGATCCCGTTGGCCGGATCGCTGGGCAACCTGTTCGGGGTCTGTGCGAACGAGTGGTCGCCCGACGACGGCAAGGTGGTCTCCCTGGACCACGGCTGCGGTGCGCACTCGGAGACCGATGTGCGCCGCCGCGGCGGGGAGTGGAAGCAGTCCGAGCCGCACCTGGATGACCTGGAACTCGAGGTTGTGCAGGCGGTGGAGCGGCACGACGAGACCGAAGGTGACGACGGCGCTGCAGCAGGAACCGACGAGGACGCCGAGTCTGTTCCCGAAGCCGGCGACGACAACCCGAAGCCTACCGCTGAGGAAACTACTTCCTCCTAGCGTCATCTGTCGCCTGGGGCCGCTCTGGGTGCGTAGCAGGGCGCGGTCAGACCCACCGCCGTCGTGCGCCTGTGCGGCAATATGGACGGGCCATGACTCCGACTGATCCGGGTACCGCCGTCTCACTCAGGCGCTTGCTACCGGGCATCTACCTACCCACATTGCTGTTCGAGATCGGCGTGGGCGCGATGATGCCGATGATCCCGGTGAGCACCACCCGGCTCGGGGGCAGCCTGGCCACCGGCGGGCTGATGGTGGCGTTGCTGGCCGTCGGGAAGATCCTGGCCGATGTGCCCGCCGGCGCGCTGGCCGCGCGGGTGGGGGACCGGCCGACGATGATTGGCGCCTCGGGCCTGGCCGTGGTGGCGCTGGTGTGCATGGCGCTGGCGCCGAACCTGGCAATGCTCGCAGTCGGTGTGCTGCTGGTGGGTGCCTGCGACGCCGTCTACGGGCTGGCTCGCCAGTCTTACCTTACGGCGGTGATCCACCCGCTGCGCCGCGCCCGGGCGCTATCCACCCTTGGGGGCGTCGCCAGGATCGGACTGTTCCTCGGGCCCTTCGTGGGCGCCCTGGTGGTGGCAGGAGACCAGCAAGCCTCCCGGGCCTACTGGGTAGGTGTGCTCACCTCCCTGCTGGCGGCCGCCGTCGTGCTCCTGGTGCCCGACCCAGCCGCTGGGCATACCCATGCGGCCCGCACCGGCACGCCGCTGGGCCTCCGAACGGTGTTGCGCAACCACTGGCGGGTCTTCGCCACCCTGGGCATCGCCGTGCTCGGGGTCAGCGCGGTGCGCGGCGCTCGCAATACGGTGCTGCCTCTGTGGACCGAGTCGTTGGGTTTCGATCCTGCGGCCACCTCCCTGGTGTTCGGCCTGTCCGGGGCGATCGACATGCTGCTGTTTTATCCCGCGGGCAAGGTGATGGACCGGTTCGGCCGGTTGTGGGTCGCCATCCCGTCCATGGCCGTGATGGGCGCGGCGATGCTCGCGCTGCCGCTGACGTCCACGCTGGCGGCGGTGTCGGTGGTGGCGATGGTGATGGGCTTCGGCAACGGGATCGGGTCGGGCATCCTCATGACGCTGGGGGCCGACACCGCACCGCCGGGGCAGCGCGCGCAGTACCTGGGCATCTGGCGGTTGTTCTCCGACACCGGGGGAGCAGCCGGTCCCTTGGTGGTGGCCGCCGGGCCGGCGCTCGGGTCGTTGGCCGGTGGGATCGCGGCCATGGGGGTGCTGTCCGGCGCGGTGATCGCGGCACTGGGACGGTGGGTGCC
>CALKWS010000377.1 GCA_938004115.1 uncultured Ruaniaceae bacterium | reverse complement strand
GTCAGCAGCCCGTTCTCGCTGCGCACCGGCTCGGTGCCGGTGTTGAGCAGCAGGAAGTTCCCGGTGCCGTAGGTGTTCTTCGCGGTGCCTACCTCGAAACAGGCCTGGCCGAAGGTCGCTGCCTGCTGATCGCCCAGGATGCCCGCGATGGGCACCCCGGGTAACGCCCCCTCCTGACGGGCGGTGCCGAACTGCTCCGAGGAGGAACGGATCTGCGGGAGCATGGCCATCGGGATGGTCATGTCGGCGGCGATGTCCTCGTTCCAATCCAGGGTGTCGATGTTCATGAGCATGGTGCGGGAGGCGTTGGTGACGTCGGTGATGTGCACCCCGCCATTGACCCCGCCGGTCATGTTCCACACCAACCACGAGTCGGTGGTGCCGAACAGCAGATCACCGTTCTCCGCCGCCGACCGTGCCCCCTCGACGTTGTCCAGGATCCACTTGATCTTCGGACCGGAGAAGTACGTGGCCAGCGGCAGCCCGACCCGCTCCTTGTACTTGTCCGGCCCTTGGGTGCCGCCCAGTTCCTCGATGATGGGCTGGGTGCGGGTGTCCTGCCAGACGAGCGCGTTGTACACCGGTTCGCCGGTGTTCCTATCCCACACCACCGTGGTCTCACGCTGATTGGTGATACCGATGGCGACGATGTCTCGAGGCGTGAGGTCGGGGCGGGCCAGAGCCTGGGCGACGACCTCGCGCACGTTGCGCCAGATCTCCCGGGGGTCGTGCTCCACCCATCCCGCTCGCGGCAGGATCTGTTCGTGCTCGATCTGGCTGAGGGAGATCACCGACCCGGAGTGGTCGAAGATCATGGCCCGGGAACTGGTGGTGCCTTGGTCGATGGCCAGAGCGTAGTCAGCCATGTCGGTCCCTTCTCATCGTGGTTGGACTGTTCGGTGGGTCGGGGTTTGCACCTGCGCGGACGATCGCTGCGGTCACAGGAGTGCGGCGCCGGCGAATCCGCCGACCGCACCGCCGATGAGGGGGCCGACGATCGGCACCCAGGAGTAGGCCCAGTCGCTGGAACCCTTACCGCGTATCGGTAACAGCGCGTGAGCGATCCGCGGACCGAGGTCACGGGCGGGGTTGATGGCATACCCGGTGGGACCACCGAGGCTGGCGCCGATGCCCACCACCAGCAGCGCCACGGCCAGGGGTCCGAGCCCGGAGGGGGTGTACCCGAACGCCACGATCACGAAGACCAGCACGAACGTCCCGGCGATCTCCGTGAGCAGGTTCCAGCCGTAACTGCGCACCTCGGGACCGGTGGAGAAGACCGCCAG
>CALKWS010000376.1 GCA_938004115.1 uncultured Ruaniaceae bacterium | reverse complement strand
GGCCAGGGCTACCCCGTCCCGGGCCCGCACCCGACCGGTCAGCCGGGCCAGGGCTACCCCGGGCAGGTGTCCCACGGCGCCGCCCAGCCGGGCTACGGGTACCCGCCGAGTCCGAGTCCCCACGCCTCCGGGTACTACGGCTACGGCCCCGCCCAAGGTGGTGGGAACTAGGTGGCGACCCGTCCGCCGTCGGACCCCCCGCGCATCCCGGGATTCACCTATGAGCGACTCCTGGGCTCGGGCGGGTTCGCCGACGTGTTCCTGTACTCCCAGGACCTTCCCCGGCGACAGGTGGCGGTGAAGGTGCTGCTGGCCCCCACCACCGACGAGGCCAGCCGGGAACAATTCGTCGCCGAGGCCAACGTGATGGCCCAACTCTCCGCCCACCCCTCGATCGTGACGATCTACCACGCGGATACCGCCAGCGACGGACGGCCCTACCTGGTGATGGAGTACTGTCCGCGGCCCAACCTCTCGGTGCGCTACCGCACCGCGCCGCTGGGCGTGGCCGAGTCGGTACGGATCGGCGTCCGGTTGGCCGGCGCCGTGGAGACCGCACACCGCGCCGGCATCCTGCACCGGGACATCAAGCCCGCGAACGTGCTGACCACCGACTACGGCTGGCCGGCCCTGACCGACTTCGGGATCTCCGTGGTCCAGCACGCCGCGCACGAGGCCGAGACCGTGGGGATGTCGATCCCGTGGTCGGCACCGGAATTCTTCGACGAACGCGCTCCTCGGGGCGTGGCCGCGGATATCTACGCGCTGACCGCGACCGTGTACACCCTGCTGGCCGGGCGGTCACCGTTCGAACGGGGCGCGGGGCAGAACTCCGCACTGGAGTTGATCGGCCGGATCGAACGCGATCCCGTACCCCCGCTGCGCCGCGACGACGTGCCCGACTCCCTGCAGGAGACCCTCCGCCGGGGCATGGCAAAGGACCCCGGGGAGCGT
The DNA here is from genome assembly GCA_938004115.1 of uncultured Ruaniaceae bacterium. Lineage (GTDB taxonomy): Bacteria > Actinomycetota > Actinomycetes > Actinomycetales > Beutenbergiaceae > CALKWS01. The sequence goes on along the minus strand of CALKWS010000376.1, from coordinate 1,528 downwards.
TTCGGCACCGCAGCGGAGTTCGCCCGTGCGCTGCAACGGGTCGAACAGGAACTCCACCTGGCCCAGACCAGCCTGGACCTGCCGGACACCTCCCGGATCCACGTGCCCGAGACGGTCGGGGAGGACCTGCGCACCCGGGTGCGGTCGGTGGCGGAGATCACTCCGGGGCCACCCTCCGCCGCAGGCACTGGCACCACGCCCGGCTCCACGCGGCCCCGGGACCAGGGCGGCACCGACCTCACTGAGCACCCCGGACCGGGCGACGCCACCCGTGTGCGCACCCCCGCCGTCGTGCCGGATGCCCCACCGCCGCAGGGCCGGACCGGATCGGGTGAGCAGCCGGGGACGCCGCCCGCCCCGGCATCGCACCGCGGGCGGTGGCTCACCCTCGCAGCGTCGCTGGCGGTGATCGGCGTCGTCGCCGGCGTGGTGGTCTACGGCGCGGTGAACGCCCCGGAGGATCCACCGGACCAGGTCGGGCCGCCGACCCTGGCCCAACCGGACACACCCACCGCTTCCCGGCCGGACCCGCCCCAGGACCTCAACGGTGAACGCGACACCGAGGATCCGGCTACCGTGAGGTTCAGCTGGCAGGAACCGGAGTACGACGGCGACCTGGAGTACGCCTGGCGGCCGGTTCCCGCGGCCGGAGCCGAGACCGAACGGATCACCGGCACCCACATCACGCTGACCGGCCAGCCCGACCAGGTCTGCGTCGAAGTGGCAGCAATCTCCAGCCGGAGCAATAGGCTGTCAGAATGGACTGAGGCATGTGCTTGACGGATATCGGGGGAGGATGACCATGAAGGTGGAGTTCTGCGGCGAGTGGTACGACGTCGAACCCTCCACGCCGTTCACGATCGGCCGGGAAGCGGACCTGGTGGTCGATGAGAATCCATATCTGCACCGTCAGTTCCTGACGATCACCTACCAGGACGACCTGTGGTGGCTGACCAACACCGGTTCACGGTTGTCGGCCACCGTGTCGGACTCGGAAGGCAACATGCAGGCCTGGTTGGCGCCCGGAGCCCGGCTGCCGCTGGTGTTCGCCCACACCTCGGTGATGTTCACCGCCGGGCCCACCACCTACGAGGTGGGACTGGTGGGGGAGAGCCCCACGTTCGAGTCCTCCTCACCCGAACGGGCGCAGGTGGGCGAGACCACCATCGGCCCGGTCTCGCTGACCGAGTCCCAGAAACTACTGATCCTCTCCCTGGCCGAGGCGGTGCTGCGCGGGCGCGGCTCCAGTGCCTCCATCCCCACCTCCGCCCAGGCCGCCGCCCGGCTTGGCTGGACCATCACCCGGTTCAACCGCAAACTCGACAACGTCTGCGACAAACTGTCCCGACAGGGCGTGCGCGGGCTGCGCGGCGGGCAGCAGCAACTGGCGGTGAACCGCCGCGCACGGCTGGTGGAGCACGCCGTCGCCTCCCGCCTGGTGGTGGCCGCCGACCTGGAGCTGCTGGAGGAGAACGCCCGGCAGGCGGCTCGCGAGGCCGAGCGTGAGGAAGCCGCCGCGCAGCCCTGA
>CALKWS010000375.1 GCA_938004115.1 uncultured Ruaniaceae bacterium | reverse complement strand
CGGTCGTCACCGGCGAGGGGTGGTACCTGAACACCGTGGTGGTGCTGTCCTCCGAGCGGTATCTGCAGGAGCACCCCGAGGAAGTCGAGGCATTCCTGCGGGGGTTCGCCCAGGCCACGACCTGGCTGTCGGAGAACGGTGACCAGGCCGCTGCGTATCTGGTCGAGGAGACCGGTCTGGCGACGGAGACCGCGCAACTGACGATGTCCAGGCGGAACTATGAGGTAGCCGCGATCGAGGGTGAGTACCGCCAGTACATGGAGGAACTCAACCAGGTCTATCTCGATACCGGCCTGATCAGCGAGTTGCCCGACATGGACACCGTGATCGTGCCGGAGCCGCTGGAGAGGGCCACCAGTGAGTCTCACTGAACGGCCCGCGATCGTCGAGGTCGGTTCCGCCATCGGGCTGGCCGCACTCGAGGACCGGGTGCAGCAGGACCTCGCCCACCTCGCCCATCCGGACGCGGGCTGGACCCGCTCGGTCTCCGATGTGGCCGACTACGACGTCGTGATCGTCGGAGGCGGGCAAGCCGGCCTCACCGCGGCCACGAAACTGCGACGTGAAGGCGTGGAACGCGTCCTGGTCCTCGACCAGAATCCGGCCGGTGCCGAGGGACCATGGGCGACCTGGGCGCGAATGCACACGCTGCGCACTCCCAAGGAACTACATGGGCCGGACGCAGGCGTGCCGTCCGCGTCGTTCGCCTCGTGGTACATCGCCCAGCATGGCGCCCCCGCCTGGCGCACGCTCGATCTCATCCCGCGGCAGATGTGGATGGACTACCTCGTCTGGATCCGCAGCGTCTTTCGCGTGCCGGTACGCAACGAGGTCCAGGTCGACGGCGTCCGTGCGGATGGCCACACGCTCAACCTGCAGATCCGGCGCCGGGGAAGTTCGCAGCGGGCAGGGCTGAGCACCCGGCGGCTCGTGATCTGCACGGGATACAGCGGCATCGGCGGACCGCGGCTGCCGCACGTGGTGTCGCACCTCGATCGATCGCTCTGGGCGCACTCGAGTGAGTCCATCGATTTTGCGGCATTGCGCGGCCAGCGCGTGGCGGTGCTGGGCGCGGGTGCATCGGCGTTCGACAACGCGGCCACGGCGTTGGAGGCTGGTGCCCGGGACGTCGTCCAGTATGTGCGTCGCCCGAGGCTGCCTACCCTCAACAGTGCGCGGTTCGGGGAGTTCCGAGGGATGTACCGTCATTTCGGTGCGCTGGATGACGCCGCCCGGATCGCCATCGCCCGCCGCCGGCTCTCCCTGCCGATGCCGGCACCGGACTACTCCGTGGCGCGGTGCAGCGTGCACGACGCCTACGACCTGCGGCTGGGGTCGGGTTGGACGGATGTCCGGGAACGAGCCGGCGGCATCGAGATCCACGCCACCGATGGCACCCGCGAGGTGTTCGACTTCGCGATCCTCGGCACGGGGTTCGTCGTCGACCTGCGGCGGGTGCCGTGGTTGGCCCCCGTCGTCGGGCACATCGCTCTCTGGGGCGATCGGCACCCGTTGGACGGCAGCGACGTCGACCGGGCCATTGCCGCCTACCCGTACCTCGGGACGGGGATGGGGTGCACGAGACGGGAGTCATGGTCCCCTGGCGCCGTCGAGGGCATCTACATGCTCAACGCCGCCGGCCTGGTGAGCGCCGGCATCACCTCAGCGGGCATCAACGGCCTGGCCTACGGGACCGACACCGTGGTGCAGGACGTCACCCGGTCACTGTTCCTCGAGGACGCTCGGGAACACATCGAGCGGTTCCTCGACCAGACCCGGCCCGACGAGGGATCCCCGCGACCGGGGCGCTAGCGGCCCCTTGGTCGTCAGGCCTCCACCACCACCGGCACCAGCATCGGGCGGCGGCGCAACCGGCGGGAG
>CALKWS010000374.1 GCA_938004115.1 uncultured Ruaniaceae bacterium | reverse complement strand
GATAGATTCCTCGTATCACGTTGCCGCTCGAGGAATGGACCTGGATGAGACCCGCTACCCGTCGCCGTCGTGCCCCCCTGGTGCTGCTGACCGCCGCCGCGCTGGCCCTGGCCGCGTGCTCCCCCGGCGCGAACAACAGCACGTCCGACGGCGACGACGACGCGGTCACGGTGACGTTCCGGTTGTGGGACGACACCGCCGTGGCAGCGTATGAGGAGTCCTTCGCGGCGTTCACCGAGGAGAACCCGGGCATCGTGGTGGAGGTGGAGACGGTGCCGTGGGCGAACTACTGGGACCTGCTCCCCCAGGACATCGGCGCGGGCACGATGGCCGACATCTTCTGGACGAACACCTCCAACTTCGGCATCTACGCCGACAACGGTGACCTGATCGACCTGACCGAGGCGATCGGCACCGATCACGACGAGTGGACCGCCTCCGTCGTCGACCTCTACGAGCGGGACGGCGTGCAGTGGGGCATCCCGCAACTGTGGGACTCGATCGCGTTGTTCTACAACGTCGAGCTGCTGGAGGATGCGGGGATCGACCCCACCGACCTGCGGTGGGACCCCACCGGCGCCAACGACACGTTCCTGGACGCCGCGCTCGCGCTGACCGTGGACGGGCAGGGCAACACCGCCGACTCCCCGGAGTTCGACCCCGAGGACATCGACGTGTTCGCGTTCAACGCCCAGCACGACCTGCAGGGGGTGTGGCTGAACTTCCTGGCCGAGAACGGCGGGCAGTTCCAGGACGAGGATGACCGGTACACCTTCGCCACCCCGGAGGGTGAGGGTGCCTTCGGGTACCTGGTGGATCTGATCAACACCCACCATGTGGCCCCCTCGGCGGCCGACACCAACCAGAACCCGGACTATCCCCGGGACCTGTTCATCCAGGGCCGGTTGGCGTTGTTCCAGTCCGGCCCCTACTCCCTGCCGCACCTGGCCGATGCGAACGTGGAGTGGGACGTCGCGCCGAAACTGCAGGGCCCGCAGGGCCGGGTGAGCGTGGTGCACGGGGTGGCGGCCGTGGGGAACGCCGGCACCGACCACCCCGAGGAGACCATCGAGGTGCTGCGCTGGTTGGGCACCGCCGAGGGGCAGCGGCCGCTGGCCGAGACCGGTGCGGCGTTCCCCGGGGCGACCGGCGCTCAGGACGCCTACGTGCAGTACTGGGCCGAGGAGGGCGTGGACGTGGGGGTGTTCGTCGAGGCCGCCGAGGGCCGGACCGTGCCGGCGCCGCTGGGGCCGCGCGCGAACGCCGGGGCGAACGCCATCACCCCGGTGTTCCAGGAGATGTTCGCCGGGCGCATCGAGGTGCCCGAGGCGTTACAGCAGGCCCAGGACGCCGCGAACGAGGCGATCGCGGAGTAGGCCGGATCGGCGGCACCGGCGATACCGGTCCGGCTCAGCCGATCTGCTCGCGCACCCAGGTGATCTCGTCGGCGTGCCCGGCGGCGGGGGTCTCCACGATCACCGGCGCCTGCGCCTGGGCCACCAGGGCCCCCAGATCCTCGGGCGGGATCTGACCGGCGTCGTCGTGGATCCCGGCGTGGCGGTCCTGGCCGGAGTTGAAGGCGCCCAGGGAGTTGTTCAGGTGCACCAGGTCGATCCGGCCGGTGATCGCGCGGATCTTCTCCGCCAGCCCGGCCAGTTCCTCCCCGCCGGCGAAGGCGTGGGCGGTGTCCAGGCAGAAGCCGACCTGCTCGTGGCCCTCGGCCTGCTGCACCGCCTCCCACAGCCGGGCGATCTTCTCGGTGCCGCGGGCCATGGAGTGGTTCCCGCCGGCGGTGTTCTCGATCAACATCGGCACCGGTTTGGGGGTCTGCTCGATCGCCTTGCGCCAGTTGTCGAACCCCTTCTCCGGGTCGTCCTCGGCGCGCACGTGCCCGCCGTGCACCACCACGCCGACGGCGTCAATCTCGCCGGCCAGTTCCATCACCTTGGCCAGCAGTTTGCGGCTGGGGATGCGGATGCGGTTGTTGAGGCTCGCCACGTTCAGCGCGTAGGGGGCGTGCACCACCAGCGACACCCCCGCCTGCTTCGCGGCGTCCAGCAGCCCCTCGGCGCCACCGGGGTAGTCCACCGTGGGCGCGGACCAACTCTGCGGATCGCCGAGGAAGATCTGCGCGAAGTTGGCGCCGACCTCCTGGGCGTAGGCAACCGGATCGACCTGCCCCACGTGGGCTCCCACCAACTGAGTCATGACCACGAGCGTACGCGGACGGCTGCGCGTGCGGCACCCGCCCTGGTCCCGCGCGGTGCGCCCTGGTGATGCGCCACACGCACCCAATTGGATGGTTCCGGCGACCCCACCGCACCCCACGCACCTCACGCGGCCAATTGGATGGTTCCGGCGACTGCGCGGCCCTACCACGCGCCACAACCAACCAATTGGGCGGTTCTGTCATGCCGGCTGTCCGCTGCCGGCCGCGCGCGGCCGTGGTTGTATGGCCGCAGACCGTGCCCGCGCTATCTGACGCGGAGGTTGCTGCTGGAGGAGACACGTCGTGATGCCGCCCGCGGAGTATCCCTGGGCCACGTCGGCCGTGGCCGGGTGGGTGAGGGCCGACGGCGTGCGGCGGGTTGATCACATCAGCCAGGCTCAGGTGGACGGCCGCGTGGGCGTGCTGGCGGTGGGATCGAACGCCTCACCGGCGGTGCTGGCCCGCAAACTCGACGAGCTCCTCGCGGACGAGGTCGCGATCCACCCAGTCCGCGTGAGCGGCATGACGATCGGGCACTCGGCGCACGTGAGCACGCCGGGGTACATCCCGGCCGCACCGGCCGTGCGCCCGGGCTCGTGGACCGAGGCGGTGCTCACCTGGCTGACCCCGGCCCAACTGGCACGGGTCGACGCCACCGAACCGAACTACCGCCGTCGGACATTACCTGCCCACGTCCGGGTCACAACTACGGGCCCCGCGAGCGATTTCCTGTGCCCGCCCGGGCTTATCGCGCAGACCAGTGGTTCCGGCCGTGAGGGGGACCCGGAGGCCGCCGACCCATCCGTGGTGCCGCTGCACCTGTACGACTCCGTGCACGGCGTCCTCGCCCGGAACCGCCAGGTGCTGACTCTGCGCCCGCAACGGGACGTCCTGGACTGGGTGAACAAGCACCTGCCCGGACCGCCGCTACAGCCCGCCGACCTGGCCGACCCCGTTCTGCAGGAGCACCTGCGCGCGCAGTTCATCCAGCATGGTCTGCGGGTTGAGTCCGGGCTGGACCGCGAGCCGCCGAGGGCGGGCCCAGCCTCGTGATTGGCGCGCGAAACGGGCGCGCGCTGGACAATCGCGCCACTCGCGCGCCGGCGCTGCTGGGCTTACCGCCCGCGACGCGGGTTGCGGTACTTGAGATGGGTGACGCCGGGTCCTTCAGCGACGCGCACGATCTCCAGTCCGAGCGGAGCCTCGCCGACGTCGTCGAAAAGCCGGCGGCCACGGCCGAGCAGCAACGGGACCAGGTGAAGTTGCAATTCGTCGAGCAGGCCGGTGCGCAGGCCCTGCTGGATGGCTCCCCCGCCGTGGAGTCCGACGGCCTTACCCTCGGCCGCCTGATGTGCCCGGTGCACCGCTGACTCGAACCCGTCGGTGTGGAAGTGGAACGTCGAGCCCTCGCGCACATCGTCTTCCCGGGGGCGATGGGTGAGCACGAAGATCGGCATCTCGAAGGGCGGGTGGTACCCCCATGCGGCCTGCGCGTGCTCGTAACTCTCCCGGCCCATGACGAGGGCGCCGGTGCGCTCGAACTCCGGGCGCAGGATCTCATCGGCGGTAAGTTGGGCCCGATCAGCCATGTCGTGGGCGAACCATCCGTGCAGGTCGCTGCCATCGGCGCCCATCGGGTTCTGCGGGCTCGGGTCCGGGCCGGTGTAGAAGCCGTCGAGGGAAACGCTCAGGCTCGCGATGACGGCCATGTCCGCTCTCTCCATATCTGCTCTTCTCGATGTGAGGGCGCGGTCGGTTGCTCGACGTGATGACGTGAGGACCACCTCGGACAGCCGCCCACCCGTAGGCGACAGGCTGCCCGCGTCCCGGGGCGCGCCTCAACCTAAATTGCTTTCCCGCCCCTCGCCGTCGTGCTTAGAGTGGAGGCACACTGGAAAGGAGGTGGTCCAGAAAGTGAATGCTTATCGGACTCGTGAGGTGGCTGTCCGCTAGTCGCCCGTAGCAACGGACGCTTTCGTGCGTTCGCCCGCGATCGCGCTGGCGAATACACGGCAGTCACCCGACGTCCCGTGGGGCACCCTCGTCCAGTGCCGCATCCGGCCCTCCCGGGCTGGACCACGGGACGTCGCCATGCCCGCCGGCCCGCGCCGGCCCGTGCTGACCCCGATGCGGCGCGCCCAGCCTCCGCACGCCCGACCCTCGAGCGCCCGCAGACCGACCGCCCAGGATGCAGAACGGGCACAACCGAGTTGACTGGCGGGGTGAGAATCTTCCTGGCCGCGGCGATGCTGCTGATCCTGGGTGGATGCAGCGCGATCCCCGCCGATCCCGACGACACCCTCGAACGAGTCACCGGTGACACCCTGCGTGTGGGGGTCTCCCCGAACCCGCCGTGGACCGACCTCCCCGAGGGGACGTCGGGCGCCCCGGTCGGCGTCGAGGTGGACCTCGTCAACGCCTTCGCCGACACCCTCGACGCCGATGTGCAGTGGGTGCCGGGCGGTGAGGAGGCGCTCATTGGCCAACTCGAGCGCGGTCAGGTGCACCTGGTGATCGGTGGCCTCACCGCCGACTCCCCGTGGCAGCAGATGGCCGGGCTGACCCGTCCCCACGCCCAGGCCGTCGATAGCGCAGGGGACCAGGTGGCCATGGTGATGGCGGTCCCGGCGGGCGAGAACGCCTTCCT
>CALKWS010000373.1 GCA_938004115.1 uncultured Ruaniaceae bacterium | reverse complement strand
TCGATGAGCTTGGTCATCACCCCGCCCTTGGTCTCGATGCCCAGGGACAGCGGGGTGACGTCGATGAGCAGCACGTCGGTGCGGTCACCCTTGATGACCCCGGCCTGCAGGGCGGCGCCCACGGCCACGACCTCATCGGGGTTCACGCCCTTGTTCGGCTCGCGCCCACCGGTGAGTTGCTTGACCACCTCGGTCACCGCGGGCATCCGGGTGGAGCCACCCACGAGCACCACGTGGTCGATCTCGGAAACGTCGATGCCGGCGTCCTTGATCACGTTGTGGAACGGGGTCTTGGTGCGCTCCAGCAGGTCGGAGGTCATGTCCTCGAACTGCGCGCGGGTGAGCCGTTCGTCCAGGTGGATCGGGCCGCTCTCGCTCATCGACAGGTACTGCAGGGAGATGTTCGTCGAGCTGGCGCTGGACAGTTCCTTCTTCGCCTGCTCGGCGGCCTCCCGCAGCCGCTGCAGCGCGATCTTGTCCTTGGACAGGTCCACGCCGGTGCTGTTCTTCACCTGGCTCACCAGCCAGTCCACGATCCGCTGGTCCCAGTCGTCACCGCCGAGGCGGTTGTCACCGTTGGTGGCGCGCACCTGAATGGTGGAGAAGTCGTCCTCGTCCTTGCCCACCTCGAGCAGGGAGACGTCGAAGGTCCCGCCACCCAGGTCGAACACGAGGATGAGTTCGTCCTCCTTGCCCTTCTCCAGGCCGTAGGCCAGCGCGGCGGCGGTGGGCTCGTTGACGATCCGCAGCACGTTCAGGCCGGCGATCTGCCCGGCGTCCTTGGTGGCCTGCCGTTCGGCGTCGTTGAAGTACGCCGGCACGGTAATCACCGCGTCGGTGACGGGCTCGCCCAGGTACTCCTCGGCGTCCCTCTTCAACTTGCCCAGCACCCGGGCGGAGATCTCCTGCGCGGTGTAGGTCTTATCGTCGATGTCGATGGACCAGTCGGTCCCCATGTTTCGCTTGACCGAGGTGACGGTGCGGTCCACGTTCGTAACCGCCTGGCGCTTGGCGATCTCGCCGACAAGCACCTCCCCGGATTTGGAGAACGCGACCACCGACGGGGTGGTCCGCGATCCCTCGGCGTTGGCAATAACCGTGGGTTCGCCACCTTCCAGTACGGACACCACGGAGTTGGTGGTGCCCAGGTCGATTCCGACCGCTCGTGCCATAGTTGTCCGCTCCTTCCCGGCCAATGGCCGGCGCTTGTTCCAGACCTGAGTCTCTCAGGCTTAACCTTGAGGGGTTGAGTCGTTCGCACTCAGGTTCGCGCCGTCTCGCCGCACTTGTCAAACCCAGACGGTCAAACTTGAGTCCATCAGGCTCAACCATGCTGCCGGCGGCGTTATTCCCGGGGGTTCGGGTGCCACGTCGAACGTGCCCGCCACCGCCACTGGCCGGGCGTTGACGCCTACCCCGATTCGCCCACGCCGGGCGACTGCTTGATTTAGCCTGCCCACAAGCAAGGCAACGGCGTCATGGAGGGGTAGCGCACCATATGGGTGCACGGACGAGAGCGCCGGACGCTGTCGAACAGCGCGGCGTGACCCTCGACGATGTCTCCCGGCCGGCGTAGTGGGTGCCGGCGAAGGTCGTGTAGGTGGCCTCTTGGGTGAACGCGGCGCCGTACGCCGCCGCGTCGTTCGCGGCCCAGGCGCGCTCCAGCCCGGAGATGATCTCGCAGATCTCCTGCGTCCCGCTCTCGGAGACGTGCTCCGCGGCGCCACTCACCGGCACCTCGGAGCAATTCGGTGTCCCGGTGACGGTGACACCGCTGGTGGTGCGGAGGTAGGCGTAGGCACCCACCACGAGGAGCACGACGGCGAGAGCCACCACGGTGATGACGCGCCGGCGCCGTCGGGGTCGGGCAAGCCGCGGCTCCGGGCGCGCGGAACTCCGTTGCGGCGGAACACCTTCCTCACCTGGTGCACCTGGATTCCCGCTCGGGTTGGTCGGTTCGTTGATCGCCATGGGGCCCTCCTCCTTTTACTTGCAGCACTACAACTATTGCGTAGATGCAAGTACACTCGGGAACCGTGGACATGACAACTCTTTATCGCCGGTACGTGGCCGCCCTGGTGCACTTCCACCTGGCGGCGGGGCACGCGGCGAATCTGGGACCCACCGACTACCAGGCAGGGAGTCTGCTGGACTCCGAGGGGCCGCTGACGACCGGGGACCTGGGCCGGCTCCTGCGCCTCACCCCGAGCGCCACCACGCGAGTGGTAGACCGGCTGATCGCCGCCGGCGTCGCCGAACGGGTGCCGGACAGCCATGACCGACGACGCACCATCGTGCGCCACACCGGCGTGCTCCCCGCGAAACTCACCGCGCTGTTACAGGAGGTGCGCGGGCCGATCGCGAGTGCCGTAGCTGACCTGTCCGAGGAACAGCGCGAGGGCCTGGCGGCGTACTTCGGGGCGGCGACCGAGGCGTACCAGCGGGCAGGGAATCCCGGCTGAGACGCGCGCGTAACCCGGTACGTCGCAGTCCCGCAGCCCCGGTCGGCCACAGCTCCGCAGCCCCGGTGCGCCGCAGTTACGTCGGCCAGGTACGTCGCGGCCCGCCAGCGCCTTTGCACCCCCCGGCGGTCAACACTGGTTGGCGGCCCGGGTGGGAGTTACGATGAGCCGGCAACTACGGGGGCAGGCACCGTGACGGTGGGCTCGGAGGCAGCGGGTTGCTCCAAATCCAAGTGAAGCGCACGCCGACGGCAAGGCCGCCGTACCGGGCTCACCCAGACACCGTGATCGCCGATGACAGTTCCGATCCGAGGTGAGCCGGACAGGAGAACGTCATGGATGCGGCGATCATCTACGAGACCGCGTGGGGCAACACCAAGGCGATCGCGGAGGCGGTGGCCGAGGGCCTGAGTTCGTGGCTCGACGTGAACATCCTCAACGTGGCCGCCGCCCCGCCGGCGGAGACCCTGCGCAGCCACCTGCTGGTGGTCGGGGCGCCCACCCACGCGTTCGGCTTGAGCCGGCCCCAGACTCGCGATGACGCGGAGCGGCGCGGCGGCAGCCCGCCGGGCATCGGACTGCGGGAGTGGATCGAGGCGGCCGATCACGTCCGTCTACCCGTGGCGGCGTTCGACACCCACGTGCTGCACCCCAAACTGCCCGGTGCCGCCAGCCGGACCGCCTCGAAACTCCTGCGCCGGCGGGGGGCGACGCTGCTGACCGCTCCGGAGAGTTTCTACGTCGAGGGGTACCAGGGCCCGATCGTCGCCGGGGAGATAGAACGGGCCCGCACGTGGGGTAAGGACGTCACGGCGCGCCTGCCGGAGGCAACGGGGGCGCTGTGAGCGAACCGCACCCTGGGGCCCGAAGGGCACGGGATACGATGGACGTACGCCTCCAGGGCCACTGCCGCCATCCTGCCCGTCCAGGCCAGGGGCCCGGTCGAGGAGAAGGAGTGAGGAACAAGAGTTGACGACCACCCGGGCCTTTCCCGTACCGGAGAGGCTCCGCCTGATCGCCACTGACCTGGATGGCACGCTGATCCCGCACGGCAGCACCATCTCCACCCGCACGATGGAGGCGCTGGACGCCGCGGAGGCCAGCGGCATCCACGTCGTCTATGTCACCGGGCGCCCGCCCAGGTGGTTGCAGCCCGTGATCGAGGTAACCGGTCACACCGGTTACGCCATTGGCGCGAACGGGTCGGTGCTGCTCGACCTGGCCGCCGGAACCACCGAGGTGGTCCGGGCCATCCCCGCCGACACCGCCCTTCGCATCGCGGAGGAACTGCGCCGCACCGTGCCCGATGTGGTGTTCGGCGTCGAAACCGTCGACGACATCCGGGTGGAGACAGACTTCCACGCCGCCCGCGGCCGCCGGCCCGCCGAGGGTCTGACGCCGCAGCGCCCGCCGTCGATCACGCAGGCCGGCACCGTGGCCGAACTGATCGACGACGAACCGATCATCAAGATGATCGCCATCAGCCCGGACTCCACACCCGATGAGTTGCTGGCCGTGGGCCGCGACACCGTCGGCGACCTGGTCAGCACCACCCACTCCAGCACCGGCACCGCGCTGATCGAACTCGGACCCTTCGGCGTCACCAAGGCCTCCACCCTGGAACATCTGGCGCAACGCCTGGACGTCCGCGCGGCCGAGGTGATCGGTTTCGGCGATATGCCCAACGACCTACCGATGTTGCAATGGTCCGGGGTCAGTTACGCCATGACCGGCGGGCACCCCGCGGCCGTCGCGGCCGCCGACCACCTGGCCCCGCCCGCGGCCGACGACGGTGTGGCCCAGGTGCTCGAACCGCACCTGGCCGCGGTGGCCGGTTCCGGGGGCGCCGGCGACCGGCCGCGGGCCGGCGCGGCTCACCACTCGTAGTCGTCCGCCCGCGACTCCGGGGCTCGACACCGTCAGCCACCTTCTGCGAGGCCGGGTCCTGGCATACGATCGGGCCCTGGAGCGATGAGCATGCGTCCTCACCGCACCGCCCGGTTGCTGGGTGTCGCGGCTCTGGCCCTGGTGCTCGCCGGCACGAGTTCGGCGTGCCGCCCGGACGCCTCCGATGCCCCCGCGCCGGACCCTGCACACCCCGCGCCGGCAGCCGAGCACGCACCTGCCGGGGACGCGGACCACGTCGAAGGCGGCAGCGGGCCGCCGGTGGAGCGGGCCGAGAACGTGATCGTCATCATCGGCGACGGGATGGGCATCGCCCACCGGGAACTGATCCGGTTGGCCACCGTGGGGCATGAGGGCCAACTGGTGATGAACCAACTGCGCTTCCAGGGCTGGACACAGACCGAGCCCGCCGATCCCGACCGGGCCGTGACCGATTCCGCGGCCGCGGCCACCGCGCTGGCCACCGGCGTGCGCACGCGGACCGG
>CALKWS010000372.1 GCA_938004115.1 uncultured Ruaniaceae bacterium | reverse complement strand
CAGTGGGAACCGTTGCAGCAACCGACGCTGCCCTACACCCTGGGACATGAGAACGCCGGCTGGGTGCACGAGGTCGGCTCGGCGGTGACCAACGTGGCGCCCGGTGATGCGGTGATCATGCACCCGCTGGTCACCTGCGGGTTGTGCATGCCGTGCCGCGCCGGCGACGACTCCCACTGCGAGGACTCCACGTTCCCCGGCCTCAACGCCGACGGCGGGATGGCCGAGTACCTGCTCACCAACGCCCGTGCGGTGGTGAAACTCGAGGAGGGACTGCACCCCAAGGACGTCGCCGCACTCGCCGACGCGGGCCTGACCGCCTACCACGCGGTGCGCAAGGCCGCCCCGCGCCTGCACCCGGGTACGCACGTCGTCGTGATCGGCGCCGGCGGGCTCGGGCACATCGGGATCCAGACCCTGGCCGCCCTGACCCAGGCGCACATCACCGTGGTGGACCGGGCCGAGGAAGCGCTGAGGTTGGCGAGCGAGTCCGGCGCGCAGCACACGATCCAGGCAGCGGCCGACGACGACGATCTGCTGGCGCAGGTCACCGAGGCTACGGGCGGGGGAGCCCAGGTGGTCCTCGACTTCGTCGCCGAACAGGGCATGGAGAAGGTCGGCCCGAAGATGCTGCGCCCCCGCGGGGAGTACCACGTGATCGGTTACGGCGGGACGCTGGACCTGGACACGATCGACATCATCTCCAGGGAGATCAACGTCATCGGCACCCTGGTGGGCACCTACCAGGACCTGGTCGAACTGATGACGCTGACCGCCGCCGGCAAGGTCACCCTGCAGACCACCGTCTACGGCCTGGACGAGTACGCCCGGGCCATCGAGGACCTGGACCAGGGCCGACTGGTGGGCCGCGGGATCCTGGTGCCCTAGCGGCGTGCGTTACGTCAGTGACCTGGGATCGTCCGGGACGTCGACCGCGTGCTCCAGCAGCGCTTCGCGGTCCACCACTTCCAGCGCGCGTTCGTGGGTGGCGGCCAGGACCACCGGTGCGGCCGCGTCCGCCTGGTAGGACTGCCACCACCGCGCGGCCACGACGCACCATCGCATCCCCGGCCGCAGCCCGGGGAACTGCATCTCCGGGCGCGCGGTCGTCAGGTCGTTGCCGACCCGGCGCTGGTGGTCGAGGAACTCCTCGGTGACCACCACGCAGATGCTGTGCCCGCCGGGTTGTCCGACGGCCGGCACGCACGACCCGCTGCGGTAGTAACCGGTGACCGGATCGGTGCCGCACTCCTGCAGCGGCTCCCCCAGCACGTTGCGCTCCACATCGTCCTCCCTGCGGCGATCCTCATCGTGTGGGAATACTCCCGCACGATCCCTGGTTGTGCCCGGTGACCGGCCTGGTCACAGCCCCCGGGCTCCAACACTTGCCGCTACGAGCGGCCTTCCCGCCGAGAGGCGGCTGCCAGGCCGGTCTTTTCGTGCCCGGCCTTCACACGCGTGCGGACCGGCACGGCCTCCGGTCGCCGTCGGCGGAGCCGCCTCGGTGCCCTGAGTCACCCGTCCTCGAGGCGGAACCCGACCTTCAGGCCCACCTGGAAGTGCCCGATCTGTCCGTCCTCCACGTGCCCGCGGACCTGGGTGACCTCGAACCAGTCCAGATTGCGCAGGGTCTGGTTCGCGCGTGCTATCGCGTTTCGGATGGCGTCGTCGATGCCCTCGGTGGAGGAGCCGACGATCTCGGTGACTCGGTACGTGTGATCGCTCATAGTTGATTGTCGATGACCCGGCCGGCGCACGCGAACGGAAGACCTGGCGAACCGGGCCGGGTGAACCGGACCAGGGCCCGGTGAACGGGTCGGGCGCGTGCGCGTGAGGGACCACCGATCTACGGTCGGAGGATGTCGTCGTCAGCCCTGCATGAGCCCGCCGTCCGCCTGTCCGCCGATGTCGCGATGCCGATGCTGGGGTTCGGCACCTGGCAGATCTACGGACGGGAATCCTACGAGGCGGTGCGCACCGCGCTGGAGGTCGGGTACCGGCACGTGGACACCGCCGCGCTGTACGAGAACGAGGCGCAGGTGGGGCAGGCGGTGGCCGACTCCGGTCTGGCGCGCGAGGAGGTGTTCATCACCACGAAACTGCTGCACTCCGACGCCGGGCGTGCGCGCGCGGCACTCGAGGACAGCCTGGCCGCCCTGGGCGTGGAGACCGTCGATCTGTACCTCATCCACTCCCCGCCGGGCGGCGCCAGCCCGGCCACGTGGGAGCAGTTGCTCTCCGCACGGGAGGACGGCCTGGCCCGCGCGGTGGGCGTCAGCAACTACAGCACCGCGCAGGTGGATGAACTGATCCGGGCCACCGGCGAGGCCCCGGCGGTGAACCAGGTGAAGTGGGGCCCGGCGCTGCACGATCCGGGCTTCCTGTCCGAATCCGCCCAGCGGGGCGTGGTGGTGGAGGGCTACAGCCCGTTCCGGAGCACCGATCTGCACGATGGGACGTTGCGGCAGATCGCCGGTGACCACGGCGTCACCCCGGCCCAGGTGGTGCTGCGCTGGCACCTGGAGCACGGGATCGTGGTGATCCCCAAGTCCGTCACCCCGGAGCGGATCCGGGCCAATGCGGACATTTTCGGCTTCTCCCTCTCCGGGGAGGAGGTCGCGCGGATCGACGCGCTGGCCGGCTGAGGCCGCCTTGGGGCGTGGTGCTGCGCGGAACGGTGACGAGGGCGCCGCAGCGGCATGAGGGGGCGGCGTGAGGGCCGCAGCGTCATGAGGGGGCGGCGTGAGGGCCGCGGTTCGCCTACGGCAACGCGGCGGCGATCCTGGCGGCGTACTCGGCGGCCTCCCCTTCGCCGTAGCGCTGCCGCGGCCAGAAGAAGCCGCGCAACCCGTCCTTCCGGCGCCGCGGCACCACGTGGGCGTGCAGGTGCGCCACGCTCTGGCTGATGACGTTGTTCATCGCCACGAACGTGCCGTGCGCCTC
>CALKWS010000371.1 GCA_938004115.1 uncultured Ruaniaceae bacterium | reverse complement strand
CCACGAGCACTCGGATGGGCCCGCCATGGCCTTCGGCCCCCGGATGGACCCACCCGACCGGCGACGGTGAGCGACGTACAATGGCGGTCAGCCCGCACCGCCGGGCGCAGCCCATCGATCCAGATGGTTTCGTCACGATCCGAGCCCGCTCCGGTCGCCAGGCCGTACGATCCGCGCGACCTGACGGAACCCCGGCGCGGGCGAGGTGCCTGCCGGACCAGCGATTTCCCTCATCCATCAGGAGCGACCCAAGGTGAACACCCATGCCAGCGGCTCCTGACGTGCACCGGCCCCGAGCGGTGCAGGAGGTCACCGCCCGACGCTGGCTGAGCGGTCGGCGTGGCTATGTCACGCTTGCCCTCGGCGCCGCCGTGATCGGCGTGGTGGCCACGCTCCTGGCTCTGGCTACCACCGGGGAACTGCGACCGCAGGTGCTGTTGGATCCCGGCGCGCTGGTGCGCTACGGACTGCCGATCTCGCGCACCGTGCACGACGTGGCGGCGGCGGTGACGATCGGCACCGCGGTGCTCGGGGCATTCGCACTGAGCGGGCACCCGGCCAAGCGCGGGGTGATTGGCTTCCAGCAGTGGCGGGCCGCCCGATGGGGGGCACTGGCTGCCGCGTGCTGGGCGGTGGCGAGCGTGTTCGTGCTGGTGTTCACCACCGCCGAGACCATCGGGATGCGGCTCACCGATCCCGGGTTCGCGGAGCAGGTGCGGTTCTTCGCCACCGAGTTGCAGGCCGGGCGTACCCGGGTGCTGTCGATCGTGCTGGTGCTGGGGGCGATGGCGTTCCTCCTCAACCCCGGCCGGGTGGGACGGCTGGGATGGGCCAGCGGGCTGAGCCTGGCCGCACTGCTCCCGCTGGCGCTGTCCGGGCACGCGGCGGGCGCCGATGAGCACGTCAACGCCGTCAACAGCCTGGGCGTACACCTGATCGGCGTGACGGTGTGGATCGGCGGCCTGCTGGCGCTGTGCGCCCTGGCGCCACGCCTGGGTGAGCAACTGCAGACCGTGACTGTGCGGTACTCCCGCCTCGCGCTGGTGGCCTACGTCCTGGTGGCGCTGTCCGGGGCCCTGAACGGCTTCCTCCGGCTGGAAGGCCCGACGGACCTGCTCACCCACCCCTACGGCCGCCTGCTGCTGCTGAAGATCATCGCCTTCGGCGTGCTGGGCCTGGCCGGATGGATGCACCGCGAACGCCTCATCCCAGGCCTCACCGGCCCGGGCGGGGGGCGCCGGTTCGTGCGGCTGGCGGTGGGCGAGCTCCTGCTGATGGCGCTGACGATCGGGGTGTCGGTGGGCATGTCCGCCAGCGCGCCACCGGTCTCCCAGGAGCCGGTCACCTATGACACCCAGCACGCCCTGCTGGGATTCGCCCCGCCCCCACCGCTCACGGTGAGCAACTTCTTCACCCAGTTCCAGCCCGATTGGGTGGTGATCCTCGCGGCGGTCGCGGCCGCGGTGGCCTACCTGTACGGCGTGCGCGTCCTGGCCAGGCGGCGGGTGGCCTGGCCCCTGCACCGCAGCATCTGCTGGGTGGCGGCGATGGTCCTGTTGATCTACACCACCAGCGGCGGGCCGGGTATCTACGGCCGGATGCACTTCTCCACCCACATGCTGCAGCACATGGGCCTGATGATGTTCGTGCCGTTGCTCATGGTCCTCTCGGCGCCCACTCTGCTCGCGCTGCGGGTCCTTCCGCGGCGCCCGGACGCCTCCCGCGGGGTGCGCGAGTGGCTGCTGGCGGTGCTGCAGTCGCGTTACGGGCACGTCATCACCCACCCGGTGGTGGCCGGGGCGATCTTCGCCGGCAGCCTGGTGGCCTTCTATTTCACCCCGTGGTTCGAGTGGGCACTGCGCGACCACGGCGGGCACGTGGTGATGCAGGTGCACTTCCTGCTCAGCGGCTATCTCTTCTTCTGGGTGCTCATCGGAGTGGACCCGGGCCCGCGCAAACCACCGCACCTGATCCGGCTGATCGTGCTGTTGGTGACCATGGTGTTCCACGCGTTCTTCGGGATCTCGGTGATCGCCCTCAGTTACGTGCTGGCCGAGCGGTGGTGGAACGCGATGGGGTTCACCGACACCGAGGCACTCCTGGCCGACCAGGCCACCGGCGGAGCCATCGCCTGGGGGACCGGGGAGTTCCCGGTGGTGATCGCCGCCCTGGTGCTGGCCTACCAGTGGCTGCGGTCCGATGAGCGCCAGGCGCGTCGCCTGGACCAGCGCGCTGAACGCGACGGGGGTCAGGAACTGCAGGACTACAACGAGTACCTGCGCCGACTCAATGCCGGGAGCAACGCCCCACCGGCCGTCGCCACCGACGCTTCCGCGGAAGCGCCGGCTGCTGATGGCCCGGCGGTTGGCGGGCCGGTCACCGGTGAGGCTCGGCGCGGTGCCGGAGCATCGGACCGTCAGGCCCCGCCCGAAGTGCCGGGCACCTGAGCACA
>CALKWS010000370.1 GCA_938004115.1 uncultured Ruaniaceae bacterium | reverse complement strand
AGGATCCAGAAGATCAGCGACAGCACCGCCGAGACCACCAGCATCGAGACCCACGGGATGTACAGGCGGGTGTGCTCCCGTTCGATCCGGATGTCACCGGGGAGCCGGCCGAACCAGGACAGGGCGCCGGTCCAGGCCAGCACCCCCACGATCACCACGACCAGGCCGATGCCCACCAGCAGCGGCCCCAGGTCACGACCCATCGTCGTCGGCCGGCACGGACTCGCCGGAGACCAGGCGGGCGCGCACCGCGCAGTACAGACCGTCGTCGGCCCCCTCGCTGATGGTGGGCCCGGGATCGCCGGGGTGCAGTTGGGACCAGGCCTCGGGGGTGTAGCCGGCGGCGCGGAGCGTCTCATCGAGTTCACCCGGGGTGAAGAACGAAGCCTCGGCGTAGAAGGGGTCCTCCTCCTTCGTCGCATCCAGTTGTGCGCCAAGGTCGCTGGCGCGATTGAGGAACGCCACCACGATCCCGCCGCCGGGACGGGTGACCCGGTGCGCCTCCGCAAGCGCGCGGGCACGGTCGGGGACGAAACACAGCGAGGTCAGGAATGCGGTGTAACCGAACTCGGCCCGCCCGAACGGCAGTTCCTCGGCCACCCCCTCGACGACGTGCACCTCGCGCTGGCGGGCGAACGCACCCATCTGCGGGGAGGGCTCCAGTGCCACGTCGATGCCCAACGGGCCGGCGAACCTGCCGGTGCCGGCGCCGACCTCCAGACCCGGGCCGATCCTGCGCAGCGGGTCCAGCAACTCACCCACCAGGTCCAGTTCGGCCTGGTACAACGCCGCGTTGCGGTCATACCAGGTGTCGTACTCAGCCGCCCTGGCGTCGTAGGCGGCGGCAGCCGCGGGTAGTTCGGTCACGGGAGTCGGCACCCCTTCTGTGTGG
This sequence comes from uncultured Ruaniaceae bacterium, assembly GCA_938004115.1. Classification (GTDB taxonomy): domain Bacteria; phylum Actinomycetota; class Actinomycetes; order Actinomycetales; family Beutenbergiaceae; genus CALKWS01. Next base: position 1,044 of record CALKWS010000370.1, on the reverse strand, counting down.
GTTGGTACAGGATCTTGGTGATGGCCAGCACTTCGCCGGCGCCGGCCCGGTGCGCCAGCCGCAAGCATTGACCGACGAGTTCGAGCAACTGGTCCAGTGGCCCGGTCAGTACCGTCTCCATCGTGCCGACCTCGTAGCGAATGCCGGGCTGGTTCTCGATGTGCGCCAGCACGTCGGCCACGATCTCATCGGCCTGATCGAAGTCCACCCACGGCATGATCTGCAGCCCGATGGTGGCATCGCCGGGCGGGCTCGTGCTGGTCTGGTCGAACTCGATCGGGAACGAGGAGCGCATCTGCTCATGGTGTCATCCAGCCCGCTGACCGCCAGCGCTGAGCGGATCAACCGTCCCAGCCGGATCACCGCGAGGCCATCACCCCCCGGGCGCACCGGCAGCGGGCATGGCGGCGGTATCCGGCTCCTCGAGGCGCGGCGCGCGGCGACGGCGGGCGGTGACTTCCCGGCGCACGTCGTTGACGATCAGGGCCGCCACCACCAGGCAGATGATCACGCACACGTACAGGTCGTAGGTGAAGGTGGACCGGGTGCCGTCCCAGAGGAAGAAGCCCGACCCGAGGCCGGCTATCCGCATGCCGATATGCCACAGCGCCACCACGGCCAGCGCGGCCGCCACCGGCACCCGGAGGCGAGCCGTCCCGGGGCGCAGCCGGACGAGGCCCCCCAGGCAGATGAACGCCAGGTAGATCACCGCCTGGGTGGCGAAGGTGATGTTCAGGAGCAACGCATTGGCCAGGTGCAGGAGCGTGGCCCCCAGCAACCACAACCGCCACGGCACCCGGCCGGCGAAGAGCGCCACCACCCCGCCCATCTCCAGTGCCACCGCCGCCCAGTCCCCCATCTTCAACAGCGTGGCCGGGACGCCGGGGAGCAGGCCGGTCAGCAGCCCGGTGTACCCCTCGTACTCGAACATGCGCGGGTAGTACCAGGACAGGATGCCGCTCTCACTCACGTCCATCGACGCCCAGTGCCGGGCCTTGTCGATGCCCGCGGTGAGGAACCCGAACGCGAGCGCCACCGCGAGCA
>CALKWS010000369.1 GCA_938004115.1 uncultured Ruaniaceae bacterium | reverse complement strand
TGCCAGGACGGTGCCCGCCCCTTCGCGTAGGGCAGCACCACCAGCATCAGCACCAACCCGCCGAGCACGATCGCCGCGGCCAGGTGGTTCACGGCGCTGAGCACCGGGCCGGCCCAGCGGACCCAGGCACCCGGGTCGGCCAGCCCCACCACACCGGCCGAACCGGTCACCGCCAGGCCGGCGAGCGCGGCCAGCGCGGCCACCGGGATCAGGCCCAGCACCGGCCGGGCGCCCCGGGCTAGTGGGATGGTCACGTAGTGAGCCTAATCCGGGCGGCGGCCTGTGAATCCGGCCACGTCGCGGCCCGGGATCGTTGCCCCGGCGCGGTCCGGCGTGCTCAGATGGGCAGTCCTGTCCATCATCCCGCCTCGGTACAGCCCACCCTGCCCTGGCATAATCGACCGGGGGCAAAAAGCGGCGTCGTCGTTCATCCTGCGGCCCCTGAGCACATCCTGCGGCCCCTGAGCAGCCCCGATAAGTAAGTGGAGACCATGGCCAGCACCGCTGCATCACATCTTGCGCCTCGCACCTCGCCGATCTCGTACGAGGAGATCTCCCGCGCCGGCGACCTGCTGGGGCGGATCACCCGGGTGTTCGATCAGCGCATCGTGGGGCAGCACGCGTTGCGCCGGGCGCTGGTGTCCTCCCTGCTCGCCGGCGGGCACGTGCTGCTGGAGTCGGTGCCCGGGCTGGCCAAGACCACCGCCGCACAGACGCTGGCCACCGCGGTGGGCGGCTCGTTCCACCGCATCCAGTGCACCCCGGACCTGATGCCCAACGACATCGTGGGCACGCAGATCTACAACTACGCGACCGGGGAGTTCTCCACCCAGCTCGGGCCGGTGCACGCCAACCTGGTGCTGCTCGATGAGATCAACCGGTCCAGTGCCAAGACCCAGTCGGCGATGCTGGAGGCGATGCAGGAGAAGCAGACCTCCATCGGCGGGGAGATCTACCCGCTGCCCAAACCGTTCATGGTGCTGGCCACCCAGAACCCGATCGAGGAGGAAGGCACCTACGTCCTGCCCGAGGCGCAGATGGACCGGTTCCTGATGAAGGAGGTGCTGACCTACCCCGCCCCGGATGAGGAAGTGGACATCCTGGTGCGGATCAACGACGGCTCGATGGCCGCCCCGATCACCGTGGAGCCGGTGACGGTGCAGGACGTGCTGTTCCTGCAGGCGCTCACCTCCAAGGTGTACGTGGACACCTCGATCAAGCAGTACATCGTGGCGCTGATCAACACCACCCGCGGCGGAGGGCCGCGCCCGCTGCCGAACTTCAACCAGCACGTGCGGGTGGGCGCCAGCCCCCGGGGCGGCATCGCGTTGATGGCCATCGCCCAGGCGCTCGCGTTGCAGGCCGGGCGGGCGTACGTGGTGCCCGACGACGTCAAGGCGCTGCGCCACTCGGTGCTGCGGCACCGGATCGTGCGCACCTACGACGCGTTGGCGAACAACGTGGCCCCGGAGTCCCTGATCGATGCGGTCTTCGCGGCGGTACCCAGCCCGTGAGATCCTCCACCTCCCGCCTGGCCAAGGTTCGGGCCAGGCTCGACCTGCCCACGGTGCGGCGGGCCTCGGGGCTGCTGGAGGGGCGCCACCGGTCGATCTACTCCGGGCACGGCCAAGATTTCGATGAGATGGCGCTCTACCAGTTCGGTGACGACGTGGGCGACATCGACTGGAAGGCCTCGGCCTCCAACGCGATCCCGGTGATCCGGCGGTTCGTGCGCGACTCCAACCTGGCGATGGTGCTGGCCCTGGACACCGGCCGGAACATGGCCACCACCGCACCGGACGGGCGGCCCAAGTCCGAGATCGCGATGTTCGCCGCCGAGGTGGTGTGCTTCCTGGCCCGCGCCCGGGGGGACACCGTGGCCATGGTGGCCGGGGACACAGACCGGATCCAGCAGATCCCCGCACGCGGCGGGAACTCGCACATGGAGATGCTGCTGCGCCGGTATGAGGCGATGCTGTCGCTGGACGCCCCGCGCAGCGACGTCACCCGTGTGCTGGACCGGGTGCTGACGTGGTTCCCGCGCCGCTCCCTGGTGGTGCTCATCACCGATGAGGCGCGTCCGGGCCCGGAGTCGGAACTGTCCATCAAGCGGCTCCGCACCCGCCACGAGGTGATGGTGTTCCGGGTGGGCGATGCGCTGCCGACCGCCGAGTTCGATGTGCCGATCCAGGACGTGGACGTGCCGCTGGAGATTCCCGAGTACCTGCGGTCCCGTCCCGACCTGGCCGCCGAGGCGGCGCAGGCCGCGCAGCGGCGCCGGCAGGACGTGGAAGCCATGTTGCGCCGTCAGGGCGTGGAAGGGGTGACCGCCGACAGCGAGGACGAACTGGTGGACCGCATGATCGACCTGTTGCGGAGGCAGAAGCGTGTTCAGCGCCGCTGAGATCACCGCGGCGGAGATCCACGACCCGGTGGACCCGGTGCCGTTCGCGCCGTGGGTGCTGATCGTGGGCCTGGGCCTGCTCGCGCTCATCGCCGCCTGGTACGTGTTCATGTTCTGGCACACCCGCGAGCGCCCGGCCGCGGAGGAGACCCGTGGCCGGCGGGACCAGTGGGCGTCGGTGCGCGCCACCAGCCTGGAGGAGGTGGACGCCGCCGAGGAGCGCTACCGGACCGGGGAGTCCGACCTGCGGGCCCTGCACCTGGACCTGAACCACATCATGCGCTCGTTCGCCGACGGCCGGCTGCGGATGGACACCAGCTCCCTGACGGTGCGTGAGTTGGCGACCTTGGAGGGGACCGACCGGCTGACGGCGCTGCTCAGCGAGTTCGAGGAGCCGGCGTTCGCGATCGACTCCGACGCCGAGGCGCTCACGGCGTGCAACAACGCCCGGGCGGTGATCCGCGAATGGTGATGCACCCCTGGGCCATCGCGCTGGTGATCGCCGTGGTGGTGGTGCTCGGCGTGCTGGGCTGGTTCGCCCGCCGGCGCCGCGATGAGGAGGAGAACGTGCGGTGGGTGGCCAACGCGGGCTACCTCACGTCCTTGCCGTCCTACCGCACCCGGTTGCGCCGGTACCGCGGCTGGCTGACGTTCATGGGCGTGGTGCTCCTGGCCGCGACGGTGCTCACCGGGTTCCTGGTGGCCCGCCCGGTGGAGCGGGACGTGCGCGCGGAGGAACTGGCCTACCGGGACATCGTGCTGTGCCTGGACGTGTCCGGTTCGATGATCGAGTACGACACCGAGATCGCCGAGAAGTTCCTGCAGATGCTCCCGGAGTTCGACGGCGAGCGGATCGCGATGTCCATCTGGAACTCCACCTCCCGCACCGTGTTCCCCCTCACCGATGACTACGACCTGGTGGAGACCGAGCTGACCGAGGCGGCCGAGGCGCTGGACTTCGACGTCTACTCCCTGACCGACCAACTCAACCAGGGCAAGGTGGACCGGCTGATCCGGTTCATCACCGGCACCGAGGGCGGCACCGGCGACGCCTCCTCGCTGATCGGGGACGGGCTGGCCAGTTGCGCGCTGAACTTCGATGCGCACGACGACGAACGGTCCCGGACCATCATCCTGGCCGGGGACAACGAGGTGTTCGGGGAAGGGGTGTTCGCCCTCGACGAGGCCGCGGACATGGTGGCCGAACGGGACATCACCGTGCACGGTATCTACGCTCCCTCCGGCAACCCCCGGGAGGCTGAGGAAGAAGCCGAGTACCGGGCGGCGATCGAGCGTCACGGCGGACTGTTCTTCCACACCGATGACCCCGATGCGGTGTCCGGCATCATCGACGACATCGCCGCCCAACAGGCGGTGGACCTGGAGGCCAATCCCGAGGTGATCATCACCGACACCCCCGAGCGGTTCTTCGCGGTGCTGGTGGTGCTGCTGGGCCTGTTCCAGTTCGGGATGTGGAGGCTGCGGTCATGACGTTGCGGATGATGTGGCCGTGGTGGGTCACCCTGCTGGTGTTCGCCCCCATGCTCGCGTTCACCATCACCCAGGCCGTGCGTGCCCGGCGGCACCGGCGCACCGCCTGGTGGCGGCGTACCGGGATGGTGCTCGCGCTGGTGGTGATCGCCCTGACCCCGGCCGTCCCGAGCACGCAGAGCACCGAGGTGACCTCGAACGCCGAGCTGTACTTCGTCGTCGACCGCACCGGATCGATGGTGGCCGAGGACTACGACGGCTCCCAGCCGCGGCTGGAGGGTGTGCGCCACGACCTGCTCGCGCTCACCGAGGCGATGCCCGGCAGCCGGTACTCGATCATCTCCTTCGACTCCAACGCCACCCAGCAACTGCCGATGACCACCGATGCCGGGGCGGTGCGGTCCTGGGTGGAGACGGTGAACCAGGAGATCACCGCCTACTCGGAGGGTTCCGCCGTCGACCGGCCGCTGCAGGCGCTGGCCCAATCGTTGGAGACCAACGCCGAACGCAACCCGGCGAACGTCCGGTTGGTGTTCTTCTTCTCCGACGGGGAGAACACCAATGACGCCGCCGCCGAGCCCACCGAGTCCTACGCCCCGCTGGCGGAACTGGTGGACGGCGGGGCGGTGCTCGGGTACGGCACGCCGCAGGGCGGCAACATGCGCTCCTACGACGGCACCAGCAACTCCGGGCCAGGGACGGACGCCCCGTACATCACCGATCCGGCCACGGGGGAGCCCGCGGTGTCGACGATCGACGAGAACGAACTGCGCACGGTGGCCGCCGACCTCGGGCTGGAGTACGAGCACCGCACGCGGCCGGAGGCTGTGGACCACCTGGTGGCCGGCATCGACATCTCCGAGATCGCCGCGGACGGCCGCCGGGATGTGCGGCATTACTCCGATGTGTACTGGCCCGCCGCAGTGGCGCTCGGAGCGCTGCTGGCGTGGGAGGCGTTCACCCTGTCCCGTCAGGTGCCGAAGAAGCGACGCCGTGATGAGGTTGGTGGGTCCGGGCCTCGCACTGTCGGCACCGAGCGGGGAGCCGGGGCGAGCCGGAGCGGTGCGGATCGGCAGAGCGGGAAGGTGACGATCGCATGAGCATGCAGACCTTGCCCCCGCCCGGGCAGTTCCGGACTACCCAGGAGATCCGGGACGCCAACTTCGCCGCGAAGTTGAAGCGGCGGCGCCGGCTGATGTTCTGGTGGTCCCTCCCGCTGGTGGTGATCGCGTTCCTGGCCTCGGCCACACTCGTCGCGGCGGTGGTGATCAATACCGCGGGAATCAGCGCCTATAACAACGACAACCACAACACCGCCGCGGACCGGTTCGACTCCCTCGAGGTGATCAACGTCGTCGAGCCGTGGAAGCCGTACTTCAACGAGGGCACCGCCCGGTATGCCCAGGGTGACTTCTTCGGTGCCACCGGGGCGTTCGAGGAGGCGATGCAGCGCGTTCCCACTGCTCCGGAGGACGAGCCCCGCGGGGAACTGGAGTGCCTGGTCCGGACCAACTTCTCCCTCGCCCTGGAGAAACTGGGCGATGAGGCGATGGTCGCCGGGAACCCCGGCACCGCCCTGGACTACTACAACCAGGCGCAGGAGATGCTCGCTGACTGCGCGGAGAGTCCCGAGGCTCCCGAGGAGACCCAGGAGGCCGACCAGCGGCAGCAGGAGAGCCAGGAAGAGGCCCAGGAGCAGTACGACCAACAGCAGCAGGAACAGGAGCAGAACGGTCAGGGCGGCGAGGGCCG
>CALKWS010000368.1 GCA_938004115.1 uncultured Ruaniaceae bacterium | reverse complement strand
GGCGGCAGGTGGGACCAGTTGCGGCCCAGGGTGCGAAACGCCCGGGCGAACCGGCGGCGCAGTTGCCGCCAGCCGACGATGCTGCGCCCGGAGACGCCCACCCGCAACGAACGGCACAGCGCGATGCGCCGCCCGGGGCCGAGGGCGAAGGCCAGGTCCAGGTCGTCGTGCACCTCGGCGTCATCGCGGTGCACCCTCGCGCGCACCCTGCGCCAGGCACTGGCCCTGACGGCCATGTTCGACCCCCACAGCGGAGGGTGCCCCAGCGCCGCGGTGCACAGCAGGTAGTAGGCCCCCAGGTACACCGCGGCGGCGAACCCGCCGGCGCGCGGCCACTCGTAGAACCGGCCCACCCCGGTGACCGCGTGCGCGTCCGGTCCGGCGTCGCCCAGCAGCGTCCGCACGGTGCCCACCCAGGTGGGCGGGGGCAGGGAGTCGGCGTCCAGGCGGGCGATGATGTCACCACGGGCGGCGTCGTATCCCGCGGCCGCGGCCTGGGGGATGCCCACCCGCGGTTCGGTCACCACCCGGGCCCCGTGGTCGCGGGCCACCTGGGCGGTGGTGTCGGTGGAGGCGTTGTCCACCACCACGATCTCCAGCGGTGCCACGTGCTGGGCGTGCAGTGCCCGCAGGCAGCGGGCCAGCGCCGGGGCGTCGTTGCGGGCGGGGATCACCACGCTCACGGTGGGCGGCGCGGGTGGCCCGGGCTGCGCTTGTGACCCGGTGCTCACCGCCGGCTCCGCGCCAGGAGGAGGCCCGCGATCGCCGACCCCAGCATCCCGGCGGTCAGGTCCCCGACGGTGTCGCCGGGCGCCACGTGGATCGTGGGGTCCACCAGCACGTAGCCCACCCACTCGGCGATCTCCCACAGCACCGCGAGCGTCGCGCCCAGGCAGGTGGTGGTGATCCACACCCCCCACCGGCCGCGCGCGCCGAACCCGGCCGGGATCAGCCCGGCCCGCCGCATCGGGTGGGCCGCGGCGGCCGCCAGCAGCCCGGTGACCGCGAAGTGCGCGAGGACGTCGGCCCACCAGTACCGCTCGTACCAGGCCAGCGCACTGGCCCAGGCCGCGGCCTGCAACCCCACGCTCAGCGCGGCCTGCAGCAGTCCCGGCACCCGGAGCAGCCGCACCAGCACCAGCCCGCCGAGCACCGCGGCGAACACCGCCACCGCCACCCAGTCGAAGAACGCCACCATCGCGATCAGCCCGACAAGGGCGAGCGCGTCGGTGCCATGCACCGCAACCCGCTGCGCCCGGGTACCTCCGATCAGCAGGATCGCCGCAGCCGGCCGCGCGGAGGACGAGGGCCCCTCCCGGAGCGCGGAGGACGACGACGGCGCCTCCCGGAGCGCGGAGGACGACGAGGGCCCCTCCCGGGGCGCGTCCGCGCCACGATCCACCCCTTGGTCGGGTTGGGCACCCGCACGCGCGAGGTGCGGATCTGCGCGGCCGGGGTGGTGCGGAGGGTGCGCGCGAGTTCGCCGAACAGCGAGTGCGCGGCCCGAACCGCCCGGCGGCTGCCCGGGGGCAACTCGTTCAGACCGGCCTCGGCGGCGCGCAGATCGGCCTCGATGTCATCGAGCAGCATGTCGCGGTGGCCGTCGGTGAAGGCATCCGGGTCCAGGCCCGGGAAGTAGGTACGGCCCAGGCCGTCATGGTCCGGGCCCAGGTCCCGGAGGAAGTTGACCTTCTGGAACGCCGCCCCCAGCCGGATCGCCCCGGGTGCCAGGTGTTCGTACCGGCGCTGATCACCGGCACAGAACACCCGCAGGCACATCAACCCCACCACCTCGGCCGACCCGTGCACGTAGGTGTCCAGGCTCCCGGAATCATGGGCGCTGACGTCCAGGTCGGTGCGCATGGAATCGAAGAACGGGGTGATCAGGTCCGCGCCGATGCCGAACCTGCGCGCGGTGTGGGCGAAGGCGTGCACCACCAGGTTCGTGCTCCACCCGGTGCACATCGCCCGGACCGTCTCAGCCTGCAGGGCATCGAGCAGTTCGGCGCGCTGGTGCGCCGGCAGGTCCACCCGGGGATCGTCGACGATCTCATCGGCCACCCTGACCAGGGCGTAGATATTGCGCACGTGATCGCGTTCGGGCTGGTGCAGCAACCTGCTCGCCCACCCGAAGGAGGTGGAGTAGGAGTCGATCACCACCGCGGCGCTGCGACTGGCGACGGCGTGGTAACTCATCGCCGGTCGCGGGCGGCGGCGCGCGGGGATCACGGCTCTCGACGCTCCTGGCGCACCCGCGCGGCCACCGTGGCCAGCGCCACCAGCACGGCTGCGGCCGCGGCGGCGACGGTCACCACCAGCGACTCCGGTTCACCGGTGCTCCGGGCGACCGCGATCCAGGCCAGCCCCCACACCAGCGTCGCGGCCACGGCCAGCCGTCCGCCGCCCGCCACCGCGAGCGCAATCCCGATGGCGGCCACCGCCGCGAGCACCACGACCGCCCACACCTCCGGGTACCCGCCCCCGGTGAAGCCGGCACCGGCGAGCGCCGCGGCGACGTTCGCCGCCGTGGCCACGCACACCCAGCCCAGGTAGAGCCCGAGGGTGCCGTCGGCCACCGCCGCTTCCACCCGGCTGCGCGGACAGGCCCCGAGCAGGCGCCGGAACACCCCCGCCAGGACCACCACGAGCGCGCCGATCACCACCACGCTCACCCAGATCAGGCCGGCCTGAACCGCCAGGATCCACGCCGCGTTCAACAACAGGGAGGCCACCACCAGCCACCCCACTCGGCGCGGGTCGGTGCGGTCCCACCACTGCCACAGCGTGTACGCGCCCAGGCCGATGTAGATCACCGTCCACACCGAGAAGGCGGTGGACGCCGGCGCCAGGTGGGTGGCGTCGGTGGACAGCAACCCGCCGGCGGCCTCGGCGATCGGCGTGCCGCCGAACACCCCGACCCCGACCATGGAGCCGACCAGGCACACCAGGTAACTGACCGTGACGGTGAGGCGGCGCCCCAGGGCCCGGCGGGTGCTTGCTGGGCCGACTGGCACACCCGGACCGGGCGCCGGGGCGGGCGGAACGGCGTGGGTCGCGCCGGAGCCCGGGTGGGCCATGCCGGAGCCGGAACGGGTCATGCCGGTGCCTTCGTCGCAGGTACGGTCCGGTCGTCCCCGGTGGCCGCATCGTCCGCCGGGATGCGCGACCGCCACGGCCACCACACGGGCCGACCGATGTCATACACGATTCCCGAAACCAGCAGGCTTCGCACGATGAAGGTGTCGATGAGCACCCCGACGGCGACGATGAACGCCAACTGCACCAGGAACAGCAGGGGGATCACCACCAACGCACTGAACGTGGCCGCCAGCACCACCCCGGCGGAGGTGATCACCCCACCGGTCATCGCCAGGCCGCGCCGGACCCCCTCCCGAGTGCCGTGGGCCAGGGACTCCTCCCGCACCCGGGTCATCAGGAAGATCGAGTAGTCGATACTCAGCGCGACCAGGAAGATGAACCCGAACAGCGGCACCGAGGCGTCCGCGCCGGGGAAATCGAACACGTGATTGAAGAAGATCGCGGCCAGCCCCATCGTGGCGGCGAACGACAGCAGGTTCACCGCCAGGATCACCAGCGGCGCCACGATCGACCGCAGCAGCACCACGAGCATGACGAAGATGACCACGAGCACCAGCGGCACGATGGTGCGCACGTCCTGCGCCGCCGCCTCCTGGGTGTCCAGCCGTTCGGCCGCCGCCCCGCCGACCAGGGCCTCATCGTCCACGGCGTGCACCGTCTCGCGCACCTGGGCGGCCACCTGCGTGGCCTCCTGGCTCTCCGCCGTCGCCTCGGTGGCCGCCTCGATCTGCAC
>CALKWS010000367.1 GCA_938004115.1 uncultured Ruaniaceae bacterium | reverse complement strand
TATAATCTTTACTGGTTGAAACAGCACGAAACCGTGGATAAAGAAGAGGATGTGGGGGCTGGCACGCGGCATTCGCAAGAGTCCACGCTGGTGATGCCCGGATCCTCAACACCCGTGGCGTACGTTTGGGGTGTGTCAAGGATTTCGGACGGTCGTAGTGGTGTTTCTTGGTTCTCAGGCCGCCACGGTGTGGTCGGCGGGGGTGGTGCGGTCTGACCATGCCTGGGCGGGGGTGCGGTAGCCGATCGTTGAGTGGCGGCGAATTCGGTTGTAGAAGATCTCGATATAGTCGGCTACTGCAAATCGTGCCCGGGCTCGGGTGGGGAATGCTTGGTGGTGAAACATTTCGTTCTTCAACGACGAGAAGAAACTCTCCGCCGCTGCATTATCCCAGCACACCCCGGTGCGGCCCATTGATTGAATGAATCCGTTGCTTTCACAGAACCGGGCGAATTTCTCACTCGTATATTGCGAGCCGTGGTCGCTGTGAAATACCGCGTTCTTAACCGCATACCCGTGGGTGCGGGCCATCGCCAGTGCGTCGATCACCAGGCTGGTGCGCATGTGGGGAGCCATCTGCCAGCCGATCACCATCCGGGTAGCCAGGTCCAGCACCACCGCCAGGTAGACCCACCCCTGGCCGGTGCGCAGGTAGGTAATGTCTCCCACCAGGTGCTGGCCGGGTTCGGCGCTGGCCGGGTCGAAGTCCCCGGCCAGCAGGTCGGGGTAGGTGCGTGCGGCCTGGGCTGGCACGGTGGTGCGCCGCCATGCCCGCGGCTGAATCGCCGCCAAGCCTTCCAGTTTCATGATGTCGGCGACCAGCCCCACCGAGCACGCCGTGCCGGCCTCGTTCAACGCCGCGGCGATCCGCCGGCACCCGGCGGTGCGGCGCTGACGGTCGAACTCGGCGATGACCAACTCCCGCAACGCCTCCCGGCGTGCCTGGGTGGCCGTGAGGGTCCCTACCCGGGTGCGCCAGGCATAAAACGAGGAGCGCGGGACCTGCAACTGTTCGCACATCCACGCGATCGGGTAGTTGTCCTTCTCCGCTTCGATCAGGGCCGACTTTTCGTCTAGTCCTGCTCCTTGGCGAAGAAGGCCGCGGCTTTTTTTAGGAATTCATTCTCCATCCGCAGCCGCCGGTTGTCTTCCTCCAACTGCGCCAGCCGACCGTAATCGGCCGGGGTGAGTTTCTTCTCCGGCTCGGGGTTCTCCTTGCGGTATTTTTGGACCCAATTGCTAAGAGTGCCGGCGTTGATGCCTAACTCCCCGGCCACCTGGGCGATCGTGCGGTCGGACTGGATGACCAACTGCACCGCCTCGGCCTTGAACTGCGCGCTGAACTTGCGCCTGGATGTACCTGCCATGTCCTCGATCCTCTCTCATGAGGACTGTCCAACATCCTTGGTACACCCCAGTATTCCACTGCGCGAACGCGCCGGCCTGCCCGGATCCTCCTCCGCGCTGGTCACTACCCCCTTGGACAGTCGATGCTTCAAAAACGAGTCCATCCGAGGTCGCGGTGGCCTGTTTGACCCCGGTACGCGCCGTCGGTAGATTCACCATGCTTCATCTATTGAAGCACTCGTTCCGACTACAGGAATCGACGAAGAGGTGCCGGATGCGAATCGCAACGCTGGGGATCAGCCACGAGGCGAACACGTTCTCCTCGGTGCCGGCCAGCCTGGACCACTGGGAGCGTTCGGGGATCCTGCACGGAGAGCAGATCATCGAACAGTACGCCACAGCACAGGCCACTATCAGCGGCTTCCTGGCCTTGGGCCAAGAGGACCCGAACGTGCACGTCGAACCGCTGCTGTTCTCCAGGATCACCCCGATGGGCCCGATCACGGCGACCGCCTTCGAGCATTTGTCCGACCAGATGCTCAACCTGCTCACGCAGGGCGGGCCCTGGGACGGGGTCCTGCTGGCCTTACATGGTGCGGCCGTCTCCGATGAGTACCCCGACGCCGATGGGGAGATTCTCCGCCGGGTGCGGCAGGTGCTAGGTCCGAACGTGACCGTCGGGCTCACCTTGGACATGCACGCCAACATCTCCCCCTGATGGTGCGCGACGCCGACGTGGTGACGGTCTACCAGACCAATCCGCATGTGGATGCCCGCGCGCAAGCACTCCGGGCCGGACGGATGGTGCGCGATGCCATAGCCGGACGCCTGCATCCCCGGATGGCCTTGCAGATGGTGCCGGTCGCGATCAATATTCTGCGTCAGGGCACTGATGACTTCCCGGTTCGGGCCCTGCTTGACGCCGCCCGTGCTGCCGAGCGGCGCCCGGGTGTGCTCTCGGTCAGTGTGGTGGAGGGTTATCCCTATGCAGACGTGCCGGAGATGGGCATGAGCGTGGTGGTGATCGCCGACGACGACGATGCCCTGGCGGGCGAAGTCGCGGCGGAACTGGCTGAACTTGCGTGGCAGGTGCGCGAGCATGCCCAGGGCACCGCCGTGAGCATCGAGGACGCCCTGCGCCAAGCCGCCCGGGCCGAACGCGGCCCGGTGGTTTTGCTGGACACCGGCGACAACGTCGGGGCTGGCAGTCCGGGCGACTCCACCTACCTGCTGGCCGCCGCTCAACGTATGGCGATACCCGGGGTGTTCTGCTCCTTGTACGACCCCGAGGCAGTACGCGCCGCGGTGCAGGCCGGCCCCGGGGCGTTGGTTCGCCTGGGTGTAGGTGGCAAGACGGACACGATGCACGGGGAGCCGGTGCGCATCGAGGGACGGGTGCGCGTGATTTCGGATGGGCAGTGGGAGGATTCCGGTCCCACACACGACGGGTTCAGGTTCTTCGACACCGGCGTCAGCGTGCTAGTGCACACCGCCGACGGTCACGACGTGCTGCTGACCTCCCGCCCCGCGGGCAACGTGAGTTCTCAGCAACTCCGCGCTGTGGGGCTGGACCCAGCGACGCAACCGATCATCATCGCCAAGGGCGTTAACTCGCCACGGGCCACCTACGAGCCATTGGCGGCCCAGATGATCTATGTGGCTACCCCGCGGGG
>CALKWS010000366.1 GCA_938004115.1 uncultured Ruaniaceae bacterium | reverse complement strand
GCATCCCGGTGCGCGTGGTGGACGGCGGCCCGAGTGAATTGGTGCTGAACTTCGCGGGCTGACTTCCCCCTGCCGAGGGAAGACCCCGGGCGGCCATGGGTTGGCCACCCGGGGTCGTCCGTGCGTCCGGCTTACCGCAGGTTCGCGTTGTTCCGCCGGCCCAGGACGGCCAGGCCGCCGACGGTGCACAGCAGCGCCAGCGCGGCGAGTCCGGCCAGTGGTGCACCAGTCGCCGGCATCGCCGGTCGTGCCTCCGGCTCCGCGTCGACGCGGGTTTCGGGCAGCGGATCGATCACGATCTCCACAGTGGTCGAGGCCTGCGGGTTCTCACCGGCCACCTCGATCCAGGCGGTGTTGGTGAACTGCGTGGTCTCGCCGACCTCGCCCTGCAGGATCAAGGAGTAGGGGAAGAGCCACGACTCCTCGTCGGTCCGATCCGCCTCGCCCAGCAGGATGGGGTTGGCCGGGTCGGTGTGGTCGTCCCACACCTCCACCACCGCATCGATCTCGGCTGCGACCTCGAAGTTCGCCTCAGCACTGCCGCTGGCACTGGCCAACTCACCAGCCGCGTCGATCCACGTCACCGTGGCGGTGCTGGTGGTCTCATACTCCGGTGCCACTCCCAGTGTGCACACATAGGCCATCGCAACGGTTTCCCCACCGGCCAACACTACGGCGGTGTGCTCCCCGTCAACGATGCACTGAGCCTCGTCCAGGTCGGTGGCCTGGGCCAGGTCGAAGGTGATCTGCCCGAACGTGTTCGGGTTGGTTACCTCGATCTCGCCTTCGATCATCCAGTTCGAGTCGACGAACCCGTCCTGGTCCACCTGGACGACGTAGTCGAACCTCGCCTCGTTCCGCTCATCGACCACCCCATCGGTGGTCACCGACTTCTCGATCTCCCATAGATACTGACGGTCGAACGTCGCCGTCGGGTTTTTCGAGACCTGCAGCGAAGCTTCGGTGCAGACGGTGACAGTGGCCGTCGTGTCCTCGAACACGACTCCGTCATCGCCGATGGCGAACGTCGCGGTGACCTCACCGCACTGCCCCGCTTCGGGGATCTCATGCTGCTTGGTGAAGGCGAATGTCTGTGGCCCCTCCTCGGCATCGAACACCACATCCTGGTGGACCGGATCCAGCAGGTACCGGTACTGGGAGTAGGCGAACGCTGGCTGGAAATCTCCGAAGTCGGCAGTCGCCGTGGCGGCGCTTTCGCCGGTGTCCCAGGTGGCGGTCGCCGTTTGCGTCACGGCCGCATCCGTGGGCGTGTCGTCGGGCAGGTCGCATCCGTAGTAGACGTCAACTGAACCCTCCGCCGGGACCGTGAGGTCCGTACCACCGTACGCCTCACAGGAAGCGCCGGCACTGTCGAGAGCGCTGGTGACGGTGACATCGTCGATATCGACGGCGTTGGGATTCGTGACTGTGATCGTGCCATTGACGCGGAACCCAGTGCTGGTCAGCGTCGGCGTCAGCGTTGCCTCGTAGTCGACCTCGGCGGTCTGCTGCCCGTCCGGGACCACGGCGTCGTCCCCGTCGAGGGCCACCACCCACTCGTAGCGGTGGTCGTACGCCGGCTCCGCCGTCGTGGTGATCTGCAGGTCCTCGAGCGGGGCGAGGGTGAAGTTCAGGCTGCCACTGAACCTATCAACGTTCCAGGTGGCGGTACTCGAGCCGCTCGTAGCGGGAGTGAACGTATTTCCGTCCTCGTCGTAGGCCACTCCGTCGAGCGGCACTGGATCTTCCTCGAATCCCCTCACGGGATTGGGGAACGGCACCCCGACGGTCAGGTCACCCAGATCAACGTGCTGGCTCGTCACATTCAGGTTGCCGATCGGCATCGGGAGCGGGCTTACGTCGGTAATCCGGTTGTTGTCGAGCCGTACATGATCCAGCGACTCAAGACCTGCGAGCGGACCAAGGTCCGCGATGTTGTTATTCGTGGCCCACAATTCGGCCAGAGAGGCCAGATTCTCGATCGGACCGAGGTCGGACAGGCCGTTCGAGTTAATCCGGAGATGATCCAACTCCTCTAGACCGGACAGGAAGGTCATATCGGAATTGTGCATTCCGGTGTCGTTGAGCCATAACAATTCGAGAGAGGTGAGGTTCTCGATCGGTGCGAAGTCCGTGACGGGGTTGCTGGAAAGAAGCAAGTCTCTGAGACCGGTCAGGTTCTCCAGGAAATCGATACTCGTCAGTTGGTTGGACTCCAACTGCAGGCGGTAGAGCGACGTCATGCCGGCCAGCGCGGTCGCGTTAGCGACGTTGTTCTTGTTGAGCCCGAGTTCGTGCAAGTCAAGCGAACTAAGTGGCGCGATATCGCTGATGTCGTTGTGATGGAGCCATAGCGACTTTAATTGGGTGAGATCACTCAGATGACCCACGTCGTTGATGGAATTGATGTTAAGCCATACCTGACGCAGCGAGGTCAGACCAGCAAGCGGCGACAGATCGTCGATGCTATTACTGCGGAGGTCCAGTTTGGTCAGGCCCGTGAAGTGTTGCAACCCCTCAAGACTGACGACCCCCTTACTTCTGCACTCGAATTCCATCAGTGCCGCGACGTCGCCTCGTGAGATCTCATCCCCCTCCGGCAGTCCGAGTGCCTCGGTCACGCACGTACGTAGTGCGGCATCGGGAACGTTGATCAGATCGTTGCCGTCAGCGGCGGCAGCCGGGGCGATGCCGGCCAGTGCGAGCGCTGCAACCACACCCAGCGCCCCAACCGTCCGGAAACCACGCGTTCGTGTCGCCCGCTGCACCGGCGGCCATGACTCGGTCAATTCATCTCCTTGATGGGTCGGATCAGAGATCAAACGACCGCACCCTGACAGGAGCCGCTCACACCGCGCTGACACGAAGAAATCGGGCGACGGTGCCGAGGTGCCCGGAGCACGCCCCAACCCCCGATCAGAACCACGGTGGGCTTACGGGGGTGAATCCGGTCAGTTGAGTTCGCGGTGCAGGCGACCCCGGGTGAAGTAGGCGATGGGGCCGATGAACTCGATGCCGATGATCACCGCCCACTTGGCCTTACTACCCCTGACCAATTCCCTCGGGCGCCGCGCCAGGTCCGCCCAGGCCGACACCGCCAGCGCAATCTGCACCGCACCCAGTGCGATCGCCGCAACCCGTTGGCCGGTGCTCATTGCCATCCACTGTTCTTTCTTCGTCATCGCCGGTACTCCTTGCGTCGCGGGCTAACGCACATCGCGCACCTCGCCGCCGGTGCCGCGCACCAGGTCGGCGTAGGAGATGGCGATCATCGTGTAATCGTCCCCGCCGCCGGCCCATAACTTCTCCTCGGCGGCGAGGTCGGCGTCGATCACGGTGCGCACCGGTGCGGGATGGCCGAACGGGGCCACGCCGCCCACCTCCTGTCCGGTGTGCTCGAGCACGAACTCCGGGCTGGCCCGGCGCACCTTGCGGTAACCCAGGTCGGCGGCGACCTTCTTGGTGTCCACCCGGTGGGCGCCGCTGGCGATCACGAGCAGCGGCTCGCCGTCGGCGTCGAAGATCAGTGAGTTGGCGATCTGGGCGACCGTACAACCCAAGCGTTCAGCGGCTGCGGCGGCGGTGGGCACCTGGCCGTCCATGCGGACCAGATCGATGCTGATACCCGCGCGCTCGGCTGCCGCGACCACCTCCTGCACCGGTCCGCTCCGCTCATCGGTGGGCTGGCTGGCGGTGGTGCTGGGCTCGGTGTCCATACCCCGCAATGCTAGGCCGCTTTGGTCCTGCGCATGGTCCGGCTCCGCGGCCCACGGCGCTACCGCGACGGCGCCACCGCCGCCCGTGCGCACGATCGTCACCGGCTCAGGGAGCGCAGGATCCAGAAGATCAGCGACAGCACCGCCGAGACCACCAGCATCGAGACCCACG
>CALKWS010000365.1 GCA_938004115.1 uncultured Ruaniaceae bacterium | reverse complement strand
CCCGCGTCGGCTAGCCCAGTCCCGCGTCGGCTAGCCCAGCCCCGCGATCGGCGCGGGTACCGGGCGACCGGACCCGTCGCGGCGCTCATCGACCGGCGGCAGGTCGATGGCCTGCCCGCCCGAGCCCACCGCGCGCGCCGGGGCGGGCACCACCGCCGCGGCGTACAACTGATCCTCACCACGTAGGAAGCGCTGGGCCCGGACCCCTCCGGTGGCCCGCCCCTTGGCGGGAAATGCCGAGAAGGGGGTGACCTTGGCGCTGCCGGTGACCGTGCCCGGAAGGGCGTCCTCCGGCCCGGCCACCGTCACGACCTCAGCGCTGATCCCCTCGGGGACCACACCGAAGTACACCACGTGTGCCGCGCCGGGCAGTTTCACGCCGGCCACGCCCGATCCGGTGCGCCCCTGTGCCCGCACCAGGGCGGCGCCGTAGCGGAGCAACTGCGCCTCGGAGGTGATGAACACCAGGTCGTCCCCGTCGTCGGCGTGGGCGGCTCCCACCACCACGTCACCGTCCTTCAGGGTGATCACGCTCCAGGAGTCCCGTTGCAGGTGGTCGGCAGTGACCCGCTTGACCACGCCGTTGCGGGTACCCAGCGCCAAGGGCGGCGCCTGCGGGTCCAGCGACGTGATCGTCACGATCCGTTCCCCGGGCTCCAGCATCACCATCTCCGCGGCGGGCACACCGCCGGAGACGCTCGGGGGCCCGTCGGTGGGCGGCAGAGCGGGAATCTCCACCACGCTCAACCGCACCAGCCTGCCGGTGTTCGTCAGCGCCCCGACCTGCCCGCGGGCGGTCGTGCGGATCGCCGCGGTCAGGGCGTCGTGCGCGCTGCGCTGGCCCTCTCGCTCCACCTGCGCGTCATCGGCGGTGCGGGCGAGCAGGCCGGTGGCGGACAGCAGCACATGGCACGGGGTGTCCGGGATCTCCAGCGGGATGCTGTCCGCCTTCGCGGTCCGGGTGCGCCCCTCGCCACCGCCCGGTGCCGCTTCCAGGAGCACCGTGCGGCGGGGGGTGCCGTGCTCCGCGGCGACCTGGGCCAGCTCATCGCTGACCACCTGCCGCAGCAGGCCCTCGTCGTCGAGGATCTGCTGCAGTCGCTCGATCTCCGCGGCCAACTCGTCCCGCTCCGCCTCCAGCTCCAGCCGCGAGTACTTGGTGAGCCGCCGAAGCTGCAGGGACAGGATGTACTCCGCCTGCGGCTCGGACAGGTCGAAGACCTGCATCAGCCGCTCCCGGGCGGTGGCCGCGTCCTCGCTGCTGCGAATGAGTTGGATCACCTCGTCGATGTCGGCGATCGCGATCAACAGACCCTCCACCAGATGGGCCCGCTCCCGGCGCCGGCCCAGATGGTGGGTGGTACGACGGCGCACCACATCGATGCGGTGATCCAGGTACACCTGCAGCAGGTCCCGCAGCCCCAGCGTGCGGGGCTGGCCGTCCACCAGCGCCACGTTGTTGATCCCGAAGGAATCCTCCATCGGGGTGTGCCGGAACAGGGCCTCCAGCACCGCATCGGGGTTGAACGAACTGCGCACCTCGATGACCAGGCGCAATCCGTGCTCCCGGTCCGTCAGGTCCGTCACCGCGCTGATGCCCTGCACCTTCTTGGCCTGCACGGCGTCCTTGATCCGTTCGATCACCCGTTCCGGTCCCACCTGGTAGGGCAGTTCGGTCACCACGATCGCCTTCCGGCGGGCGGTGATGTTCTCGATCCGGGTGGTGGCGCGGGTGCGGAACGAACCCCGACCGGTCGCGTACGCCTGCCGCACCCCGTCCAGGCCCACGATCTTGCCGCCGGAGGGCAGGTCCGGTCCGGGCACGAACCGTTGCAGTTCTTCCAGGTCCGCCTCAGGGTGGGCGATCAGGTGCCGCAACGCGGCCACCACTTCCACCAGGTTGTGCGGGGGCATGTTCGTGGCCATGCCCACCGCGATCCCGCTGGCGCCGTTCACCAACAGGTTCGGCATCGCTGCGGGCAGGACCTCGGGCTGGGTGAGCTGGTTGTCGTAGTTGGGTACGAAGTCGACGACGTCGGCATCCAGGTCCGCGGTCATGACCATCGCCGCGGGCGCCAACCGCGCCTCGGTGTACCGCGGGGCGGCCGGGCCGTCGTCGAGCGATCCGAAGTTGCCGTGCCCGTCCACCAGCGGCACCCGTAACGAGAACGGCTGGGCCATCCGCACCAGCGCGTCGTAGATGGCGCCGTCACCGTGCGGGTGGAGCTTGCCCATCACGTCGCCCACCACCCGGGCGGACTTCACGTGCCCGCGGTCAGGGCGCAAACCCATCTGCGACATCTGGAACAGGATCCGGCGCTGCACCGGCTTCAGGCCGTCGCGGGCGTCCGGCAGCGCCCGGGAGTAGATCACCGAGTAGGCGTACTCCAGGAACGAGCCGCGCATCTCGGTGGAGACGTCGACGTCGACGATCGTGCTCTGGGCAGGATCGGGAACGGAGGATCGACGAGCCATACCGACATTCTCACCCATGTCAGGACCCACTTCGCTCAGCACACACCGCGAGGGCCCGCGCCGAGCGGGGCAGCCTGACCGCCGCGGGGCGGCGCAACGTCGGGGCGGACGCCACCGGCCCGCCCCTAGGATCGGTCCATGGCGCAAAGCGGGAATTACCCAGCGCACTGGGAAGCGGACGTGGTGCTGCGGGACGGGTCCAGCATGCACATCCGCCCGATCACACCCGAGGATGCCGACGCGCTGCAGCGGTTCCACATGCGCCAGAGCGAACGGTCCACGTACATGCGCTTCTTCGCGCCGATGGAACGGCTCAGCGAGTCGATGCTGCGTGAGTTCACCAACGTGGATCACCGGGATCGGGTGGCCCTGGTGCTGGTGGACGGTACGGAGATCATCGCGGTGGGCCGGTTCGAACGGCTACCCGGGGGCGACGCCGAGGTGGCGTTCAACGTAGCCGACTCCGCTCAGGGCAAAGGGTTGGGCTCGGTCCTGCTGGAGCACCTGGCAGCCGCGGGCCGCGAACTGGGGGTGCGCCGGTTCGTCGCGGACGTGCTGCCGCAGAACGCGCGCATGCTGCGGGTGTTCAGCGACGCCGGCTACGACGTGCACTCCCGGATGGAGGACGGGATCGTCTCGGTGTCGTTCACGATCACCACCACGGAGAAGTCCCTGGCCGTGCTGGCCGAACGTGAGCAACGCGCCGAGGCCCTGAGCATGGCTTCGGTCATGCGCCCGCAGTCGGTGGTGCTGGTGTGCGCGGGGGAGGAGGGGGAGGCCTTCGGTCGGTTCCTGTTGACCGCGCTCACCCAGGAGGGAGCGCCCCCGGTGCAGATCGTGGGCCTGCCCGGGGTGCCCGGGGCCGTGACCGAGTTGGCGCACGTCCGCGCCCCGGTGGACCTGGCCCTGCTCGCCGCCCCGGCGCCCGACATCCTCGACATGGTGGAACCGTTGCGGTCCCTGGGTGTGCGCGCGGTAGCGATCTACACCGGCGACTTCGCCGCCGATGAGGCCGATCCCGGCCGGATCACCCAACGTACCCTCGTGCAGCAGATCCGCCGGCACGGGATGCGGTTGGTCGGCCCGCGGTCCTACGGGCTGATCGCGCGCAGCGGGGATGGCGAGGACGGCCCGCGCCTGGACGCCGGGCTGTACCCCAACCCTCCTCGGTCTGGCGGCATCGGCCTGTTCTGCCAGTCCGCCGCCGCCGGACGGGCGATGCTCTCCGGGGCGGCGGCCCGCGACCTGGGAGCCTCGTCCTTCGTCTCCGCCGGGCACCGAGTGGATGTCTCCGGCAACGACGTGATGCAGCACTGGATCCAGGACCCGGCCACCACCGTGGCGTGCCTGCGGCTGGAGTCCATCGGCAACCCGCGCAAGTTCTCCCGGGTGGCCCGGAGGCTGTCCGGGAAGGGACCGGTGATCGCCTCGATCGTCGGCATCACCGGACAACTCAGCCCCCCGGGCCACCAGGTCGCCACCAGCAAACTGCCCCGCCGGGCCCTGGACGAACTGATGCGGCAGGCCGGGGTGCTGGCCACCGGGACGCTCGACGACGCGCTGGACCTGGCGATGCTGCTGTCCGAGCAGCCGCTGCCGGTGGGGGAGCGGGTCGCGGTGTTGACCAACTCCGGCGCCCAGACGGCGATCATCACCGAACTGCTGCGGGCCGAGGGGCTGCGCATCGCCGACCCGGTGCACACCTTGTCCCCGACCGCCGGAGCGCCGGCCTACCGGGAGCACCTCTCGCAGATCCGGGCACGGCAGGACTGGGACGCCGTCCTGGTGGCCTACGTGCCGCTGTTGACCGACGACGCCGAGGAGGTGGCTGCGCAGGTCGCGCAGTTCGCGCCGGACTCCGGCCGTACCACTCTGGCCGTGATCGACGGTCTGCAGGGCCTGAGTCCTCATCTGCGGGCCACCTGCGCGAGCGGGCAGGTGAGCCGGGTCCCGGCGTTCCCCTCGCTGCGCACCGCCACCAGCGCGCTGGCCCGCGCGGTCGGCTATCACCGGTGGCGCACGGCCGAGCACGGCACGCGGGTGAACCCCGCGGGTGTGGATCGGGTCGCCGCGAAGGAGTTGGTGCAGCAGGAACTCAGCGACCTGCCGCAGGACGGCACCAAGCGCCTGTCGCTCGGGCGGGCCACCGAACTGCTGGGCCTGCACGGCATCACGCTCTGGCCGCAGTACACGGTGAACAGCCTGGAGCAGGCGCTGGAGGTCGCCGAGGAGATCGGGTGGCCGGTCGCGCTGAAGACATCGGATGAACTGTTGCGCCACCGGTTGGATCTGGGCGGGGTCCGGCTGAACCTGAACTCCGCGGAGGAGCTCGCCGCGGCCTACCGCGGCGTGCAGCAGCGGGTGCGCTCGGTGCTGGGACAGGAGCCCACGGTGGATCTGCAGGCGATGGCCCCGACCGGGACCGCCACGGTCATCCGTGCGGTGGAGGACGCGTTGTACGGCCCGATCATCAGTTTCGGACTCGCCGGGGACGCCAGCGACCTGCTCGGAGACGTCTCCTACCGAGTCCCGCCGCTGACCGATGTGGACGTGTCGTTCATGATCCGTTCCCTGCGTGCCTCGCCGCGGCTGCTGGGCCAGCGCGGCCTGCCCACCCTGGACGTCGCCGCGGTGGAGGACCTCCTGGCCCGGGTCAGCGTGCTCAAGGAGGATCTGGCAGAGGTGTCGGCCGTGGTGCTGCATCCGGTGCTCGTGAACGAGGAGGGGGCGAACGTGCTAGGCGCGCGGATCGACCTGATGCACCCGGCCCGCGGGGACACCGCACGCCGGGTGCTTCCGGAGCGGGCAGCCGCGGCGACGTGAACCGGCGAACACCCACCGGCGCCCGCCGCGACAGAAAGTGGGAGACTACAGGGGTGCAAGAGTCACAGACCCAGCAGTTGCGCCGGTTGCGCTCGGACATCGAGCGTGCCGGATATTACCCAGCACTCGTGGCCGACGTCCTGGAGATCGCCCTGGCCGGTGAACCCATCGTGGCCCACCTGGTGCACCCCGAGACGGTCTTCGACCGCGCCGAGGTTCGCCGTCACGTCACCGCCCTCACCCTGACGCCAACGCGGCTGATCATCGCCCACGTGGACGACGTGCCCGGCAGCACCCCCGACGACGGTCACTCCGCTGCCGCCACCACCGAATCGGTCTCCCTCGGCTCGATCCGCTCCATCGCGCTGACCCACGTGGTCTCCGACCCGGCGTCCTACACACCCGGCAGCGGGAGCAGCGAGATCACCCTCGCGCTGAACTGGGGATCGGTGCAACGTCTCGACCTGGAACCGGCCACCTGCCCGGATCCGGATTGCGAGGCCGACCACGGCTACACCGGCAGCGCGGTGCCGGACGACCTGGTGGTACGGATCAGCGCTGCCGCCGAGGGTCCGGACGCGACCGCCCAGGCGCTCAGGTTCGCGGCCGCGCTGTCGGCTGCCACCTCCACATGAGGGAGGAGGTACCCCCGCCCGCCCTGGGAGACGTCCTGCTCGCCGCTGCCGCGACCGGCCCGCGCAGCCTGGACGGTGAGGCAGCGCACGCCGCGCGGCGGCTGCGGCTGCCGGAGGACGTCAGGACCTGGTGTCTCGTCGTCGTGGACGGGCTGGGGTGGCACAACCTGAACGCGCGTGCGCAGAACGCGCCCTTCCTCACCGCGGCGCTGGCAGCCCAGGACGACCCGGCCGGACCGCCGCAACGCCTGGCCGCGACCCTGCCCACCAGCACCGCCACCAACCTGAGTTACATCGGCACGGGGGTGCGACCCGGGCGGACGGGGATGCTGGGGTACACGGTGCGCAACCCGGCGACCAACGGGTTGTTGAACCTCATCTCCTGGAACGGCGGAGCGGACCCCCGTACCTGGCAACCGACCCCGACCGTGTTCGAACGAGTCCGGGACGAAGGGCGGG
>CALKWS010000364.1 GCA_938004115.1 uncultured Ruaniaceae bacterium | reverse complement strand
CCCCACAGCCGCAGCCGGCTCAGCCCGCCGTCGGGGTAGACGTCCAGGCGCACGTGGGTGGCCACCACCTCCTGCTCGGCCAGGAACCGGTGGCGGATATCGGGCAGCACCGGGCGCCGGGTGAGGATGTCGGTCCAGGCGGCCTCGTCGTCGAACCGCTCCTGCACCTCTCCCCCGCGTGCATCGAGCACACTCACCCGCACCTCCCCCGGGGCATTGCCCACGTAGTACCCGGTGTCCACCTCCAGGTGCCGGATCGTGCCCGGGTGCGCCAACGCGAACACGGCGTAGTCGTTACCCGGCCCGCGCCGTCGGGCGTTCTCCCACCCCTCCCCCATGTGCCGTGCGCGCGAGGGCATGATGATCTGCGCCGGGGAGGAGTAGAACGCATCGGAGGTGCCCACCAGGCGCCCGCCGTTCTCCGCTGCCACCAGGTCGATGGTGCCGGTGAGAAAGTCCGGATCGGACACCACGCTGCCGTGCACCCGCAACCTGGCCACTCCCCCGTCGGGGTAGATCGTCAGGCGCACGTGGGTCCACCAGCCCTCGTGGTCCACCTTGTAGTAGTTCTTGGCGTCCCCGGTGCACGGGCTCTTCGGCACCAGGGTGGTCCAGTCCGCGCCGACCAGGTCGGCCACCGGCGGGTAGCCGGGGGCGCGTACGGCCTCGATGGACACGTGCGGCGGGTAGTTGCCGGTGAACCAGGCGGTGTCCACCACCACCCCGTGCACCCGGCCCGGGGCGCCCAGGTGCACGATCGCCCAGTCCGCGCCCTCCTCGCGGCGCCGGCGGGTCTCCCACCCGTCGTACACCTTGCCCTTGTGCCCGAACTCGGCCGGGTCGAACGCCGGCTCCCAGGGGTTGATCAGGTTCTCCCGGTGGGCGAACAGTTCGTCGTTGGCGGCCATCACGCTGGCGCCCAGGGCCCGGGAGGCCAGGTCGGTCAGCGTGGTGAACGCCGGTGGCCCGGCCGGGTCGATCGTCATCGTCTACCTCCAAGGAGCATCCCGTGCGGGATATCGGTCACCGGCCGGCCGCGCAGCAGTGTGCGGCGCACCGCGCCGGTCAGCTCGCGGCCGGCGTAGGGGGTCAGGGGGTTCTTGTGGTGCAGGGCGGCCGGGTCGACGACGTAGGTCGCCTCGGGTGCGAGGACGGTCAGGTCCGCATCGCGGCCGACGGCGATCGCACCCTTGGCGTCCAGGCCCGCCAGGGCGGCCGGGCCGGTGGCCATCCACCCGGTCACCTGCTCGAGGGTGAACCCGCGGGCCTCGGCCTCGGTCCACACCGAGGCCAGGCTCAACTGCAGTGAGGAGATGCCGCCCCAGGCGGTGCCGAAGTCCCCGGTGTGCAGGTCCTTCAGGTCCGGCGTGCACGGGGAGTGGTCGGAGACGATGATGTCGATCGTGCCCTCGGCCAGGCCCTGCCAGAGCCCGTCCTGGTTGCGCTCATCGCGGATCGGCGGGCAGCACTTGAACGTGGTGGCCCCGTCCGGGATGGCGCCGGCATCCAGGGCCAGATAGTGCGGGCAGGTCTCCACCGTCAGGCGCACGCCCTCGGCGCGGGCGCGGGCAATCATCGGGAGCGAGCCGGCATCGGAC
>CALKWS010000363.1 GCA_938004115.1 uncultured Ruaniaceae bacterium | reverse complement strand
TGGTCCATCTTCAGCATGTACGCCCCGCCCAGCGTGACCGCCTCCAGCGCCTGTGCGACGTCGATGCGCTCGTGCTCGCCCATCACCCTGCCGGAGACGGTGCGGCGCGTGACGGCGTGCTTGACGGTGGCCAGCGGACCCAGCGGCGTCACCGGGGTGTCGGAGTGCAGGGAGATCGGGACCCCGTGGCGCAGTGCGGTGGCCGCGGCGTTGTTCCGGCGGGCCCGGTCCGGGCCCACGGTGATGTCCAGGTGCTGGTCGCCGTAGGCCCAGATGTGGTTGGCGAAGACGTTCGCGCACGCTCCCAGCGCCGCCATCCGGCGGTACTGGGCCGCAGTGGTCATCTGCGAGTGGGTGCAGGTGTGCCGGTGGTCCGGTCTGGGGTGGGCGATCTGCACCGCCTCCAGCGTGTCCAGGAACAACTCGGTGGCATCATCACCGTTGCAGTGCACGTGGATGGTCATGCCCGCGCGATGGAACGTCTCGAACGCCTCGCGATACTCCTGCGGGGAGATGTTCCACATGCCCGTGCTGTCACTGCGGAAGTACCCCGGCGCGCGTACCTTTGCGGTGAAGCCCTGCAGTGTGCCATCGAGCATCAGTTTGACGTTGCCGAACCTGAGCCTGGGCGTGGACTGCCGCGCCAGGGCCGAGATCCGCCGGGCCGCCTCGGCGACGGTGCCGGAGACCGGACCCATCCCCGCCCCGGCGTGGAACACATTGAGCCGGGCGGGGAACGCCTCGTCGACGGCACCCCGGAAGATATCCACCCCGGCGTCGTCCATCAGGTACGGCGATCCCAGGTCCGTCAGCGTCGTGGTGCCGGTGTTGACCGCGTCCTGGCCGAAGCGCAGCAGGGTCTCGTGGCTGACTGCGGCCAGCCCGCCGCCGTCCACGACCGGGGCGGCCAGTTCCATCGCCTCGAACTCGTGCAGTTCGCCGGTGGGATCGCCGGCGGCGTCCGTGGCAACCCCGGGCACGTCGGTGTGTGCACCGATCCGGCACACCTGCACCGTGCGGGTATTCACCGTGCACGCGTGCCCGCTGGTGTGGGTGACGTAGATCGGGCGGGTCGCCGAGACCCGGTCCAGTTCGTGTGCCGTCAGTACCTGATCGGCGAAGTAGATCGGATCGAATCCCCACGCCAGCAGGGTGCGGTCGGGGTCGTCCATCCGCGCCTCGGCCTCCTGCAGGCGCGCGAGGACCTCGGCGATGCTCCGGCACCCGGGCCAGCGCGTCCCCGAGGGGTCCACCCGGTCCACGTACCCGACGTAGACCCCGTCCCACACCCCGCCCGACTCGGCGTGGCTGTGCGCCTCGACGAACCCGGGGAGCAGCACGTGCTCCTCGAACCTGGGGTCATACACCGCATCGGGGTAGGCGAGCAGTTCCTCCACCGACCCGGCCGCGCGGATCCGGTCGCCCCGGACCGCCACGGCCTGCGCCGTCGGCTGGGCGGGGTCCATCGTGCGGACCAGGCGGGCGCCGTAGACGATCGTTCGGGTCAAGGTCTCCCTTTCATACACCGGTGGGGCGGCCGGTCAGGCGATCGCCTCGTCGACGACGGTGAGCACCTCATCGAGGATGCCGGTCGCCTCGCGGACCTCCTCCGGGCTCACCGTGCACGGCGGCACCATGTGCACCCGGTTCGCGCTGATCATCGGCAGCAGACCGCGCTCCTTGCACGCCGGCAGCACCGCGTCCATGGCCTCGCTGCTCCCCGCGTAGGGGGCCAGCGGCTCCCGGGTGGTGCGGTCCCGCACCAGTTCCACGGCCCAGAACACCCCGGTGCCGCGGACCTCGCCCACGGACGGGTGCCGCTCGGCCAAGTCCCGCAGCGCCGGGCCCAGGTGGTCCTGCCCGATCATCGCGGCGTGTTCCACCACGCCCTCGTCCCGCATCGCGTTGATCGTGGCCACCGCCGCGCCGGCGGCCAGCGGGTGTCCGGAGTAGGTGAGCCCGCCCGGGTAGGCCTGCTGGTCGAAGGTGGCGGCGATCTCCGCGCTGATCGCTACCCCTCCCAGCGGCACGTACCCGGAGGTGACGCCCTTGGCGAAGGTGATCAGGTCCGGGG
>CALKWS010000362.1 GCA_938004115.1 uncultured Ruaniaceae bacterium | reverse complement strand
CGACCACCGAGATCTACACTCTTTCCCTACACGACGCTCTTCCGATCTGACGATCCTGCAGGAACTGGAGAACCGGTTCACCGAGGTGCCCCCGGACTTCAGCCTGCACACCCGCGTGGTGGACGTGCCGATCCTGTACAACGACCCGTGGACCCATGAGGCGCTGATGCGGTTCCGCGACCGGCACCAGGACCCGGACTCCACCGATCTGGAGTACGGGGCGCGCACCAACGGGTTCGACAGCGTGCAGGCCTTCATCGACCACCTCGCCGGCAACCCGTGGATCGTGACCATGCTCGGGTTCGTGCCCGGGCTGCCGTTCTGCTACCAGTTGGAGCCCCGCGAGCGCCAGGTGGAGGTGCCCAAGTACATCCGCCCGCGCACCTTCACCCCCGAGCGGGCCTTCGGCATCGGCGGCGCGTTCTCCGTGGTGTACCCGGTGCAGGGAGCCGGCGGGTACCAGCTGTACGGCATCTCGGCCACCCCGGTGCTCAACGTGCGCCAGGACCACCCCGACTTCGATCACTCCATCGTGTTCCCCAAGGCCGGTGACATCCTGCGGTACCGCTCGGTGGACCGGGCCGAGTTCGACCAGACCCGCAAGGAGGTGGAGGACGGCTCCTTCCGGTACCGCCAGCGCGAGGTGGAGTTCTCCCCCGCGGCGTTCCTGGCCGACCCCCAGGGCGTCAACGACCATCTGCTGGAGGTGCTGTACCGATGAGTTCAGTGAAGGTACATAACGGCGGGCTGTCCACCACCGTGCAGGACCTCGGCCGCACGGGGTTGTACGCCATCGGGATGCCGCCCTCGGGTGCGATGGACCAGTACTCCTTCCGGGTGGCGAACCTGCTGGTGGGCAACGAGGAGAGCGCGGCCGCACTGGAGGCGACATACATCGGCCCGACGCTGGAGTTCACCGACGAGCGGGTGATCGCGGTGACCGGCGGGGACGCCGCGGCCACGCTCAACGACGAGACGGTGCCGATGTGGACGTCGGTGCCGGTGAAGGCCGGGGACGTGCTGAGTTTCGGGATGATCGCCACCGGGGCGCGCCCGTACATCGCGATCTCCGGCGGGGTGGACGTACCGGAGTACCTGGGCTCACGCTCCACCTACACCCTGATCGGCCTCGGCGGGCACGAGGGCCGCAAACTGGCCGACGGCGATGTCCTGGCGCTCGGGGAGGCCGGTGCGGCCCCGAGCAACGGCGCCCTGCCGGCGGACCTGGCCCCGCAGTTCGGCACCGACGTGGAGGTCCGCGCCGTGGTGGGCCTGTGCTCCTACCGGCTCACCGAGGAGGCGCTCGCGTCGTTCCTGAACACGCCGTGGCGGATCACCAAGGATGCCGACCGGGTTGGGTACCGGCTCCGGGGCGGGACGCTGGACTTCGTGGAACGAGAGCAACCGTTCGGCGCGGGCAGCGACCCGGCGAACGTGGTGGACCTGGGCTACCCGCTCGGGTCCGTCCAGGTGCCGGGCGGCGATGAGCCGATCGTGCTCCTCGGGGATGCGGTGACCGGCGGCGGCTACGTGACGATCGCGACGGTGATCTCCGCCGACCGGGACATCTTCGGCCAGGCCCGCTCCGGTGACGTGGTGCACTTCCGCGAGGTCGGCATCGAGGAGGCCCTGGACGCCCGCCGCGAGCAGCAGCGCCGGCTGGACCGCGTCCGCGAGGCCCTGAGTTAATCATGCCCTCCCGATTCGGACCAGGCGGCCGGCATGCGCTCGATGCCGGCTGCTGAGATCCTCATTGCCCTGACGACCGACGTGTTCGAAAGGAACTGACCGTGGCGAACATCGACTCTCCCCTCCCCGGCGTCTTCTACCGCCGGCCGGCCCCCGATAAGGACGAGTACGTCCGCGAGGGCGACTCCGTCGAGGAGGGCCAGACCATCGGCCTGATCGAGGTGATGAAGAGCTTCACCGAACTGAAGGCCACCGCCAGCGGGACCCTGAAGGAGTTCCTGGTTGACAACGAGGCCGAGGTGTCCGTCGGGCAGACCGTGGCGGTCCTGGAGTGACGCAGACCGCCCCGCGGGTGCTCGTCGCGAACCGGGGGGAGATCGCGGTGCGGATCATCCGCGCCGCCCACACCCTCGGCTGGGAGGCCGTTGCGATCCACAGCGACGCCGACGCCGGCTCCCGCTGGGCGGCGCTGGCGGATGAGGCCGTCGGGCTCGGAGGCTCGCAGGCCAAGGACTCCTACCTCGACATCGACAAGGTGCTCGACGCCGCGCGCAGCACCGGGTGCCAGTACGTGCACCCCGGCTACGGGTTCCTCGCCGAACGGGCCGAGTTCGCCCGCCGGGTCACCGAGGCCGGGATGACCTTCGTGGGACCCACGGCAGAGAACATCGAGACCATGGGCGACAAGGCCGTGGCACGCCGCACCGCCGAACGCGCCGGCGTGCCCGTGGTCCCGGGCTCGGAGGTGCTGAACGACCCCGCCGAGGCGGCCGACGTGGCACACGACCTGGGATTCCCGGTCCTGGTCAAGGCCGCTGCCGGCGGGGGCGGTCGGGGCATCAGGATGGTCCAGGAGGAGGCCGGCCTCGTCGGCGCCGTCGAAGCCGCCCAGGCCGAGGCGGCGGCGGCCTTCGGCGACGGGTCCGTGTACCTGGAGAAGGCGATCCTGCGTCCCCGGCACGTCGAGGTGCAGGTGCTCGCCGACTCCCACGGCAACGCCGTGCACCTGTTCGAGCGCGACTGCTCGGTGCAGCGGCGCCGGCAGAAACTGATCGAGGAGTCCCCGGCCCCGGGGCTCTCGCCGCGCGTGCGCGAGGAGATGCTCGACGCGGCCGTGCGCCTGGCCCGCGAGGTCGGTTACCAGGGCGCCGGTACCGCGGAGTTCCTGGTCGACGGCGAGGAGTTCTACTTCATCGAGGTGAACAGCCGCATCCAGGTGGAACACCCGGTCACCGAGATGGTGACCGGCGTGGACCTGGTGGCCGAACAACTGCGGATAGCCGCCGGTGAGCCGTTGTCGGTGACGCAGGAAGAGATCGAGACCACCGGCGCCGCGATCGAGTTCCGGATCAACGCCGAGGACCCGGATCAGGACTTCTTCCCCTCCCCGGGCGAACTCACCCGGTTCGACCCGCCGGGCGGTCCCGGGATCCGGGTGGATACCGGCTTCGTCACCGGGGACCAGATCGTCCCCTACTACGACTCGATGCTGGCCAAGGTCATCGTGCACGGCCGGGACCGGGACGAGGCGCTCAACCGTGCCCGACAGGCGCTGACGGAACTGGCCGTGGAGGGCATCACCACCACCAGGGGGATGCACCTGGCGCTGGTGGACCGGCGCGAGTTCCGCCAGGCCGAGGTGTACACCACCTGGTTCGAGGAGGCCCATCCGGCCGGGTGAGGCACGCGCTGCGGGTGCCGCACCCGTTCGGCGCAGCCACGCGCTGCGGGCCCGCGGGGACCGTAGAGTATCCATCAGCGTGCTCCGACGGAGGTACGACCTTGACCGACACCATCGAATCCCTCACCGCGGGTCTGCGCGAGGCCGGGTACCTCGCCGACGAAGGGACCGCCACCGCCGCCTGGGTGGCGTGGCGCACCGGGCGGCCGCTGTTCTGCGAGGGTGAGCCCGGGGTGGGCAAGACGTCCCTGGCCCACGCCCTGGCGAGCGTGCTGGACCGGGAACTGGTCCGGCTGCAGTGCTATGAGGGCATCGACGCCGCCCAGGCGCTGTACGACTGGGACTATCCCCGGCAGTTGCTGCACGTGCGCGCCACCGCCGCCGCCGGCGAGGTCACCGACGCCGCGTCCCTGGAGAGCGGGCTGTGGACCCGGCGGTTCCTGCTGGAGCGGCCCCTGCTACGGGCCCTGCAGGTGCCGGCGGTGCTGCTGATCGACGAGATCGACCGGGCGGATGATGAGTTCGAGGCGTTCCTACTGGAACTGCTGTCCGACTTCACCGTCTCCATCCCCGAGTACGGGGTGGTGCGCGCCGAGGTGCCCCCGCTGGTGGTCCTGACCAGCAACCGCACCCGCGACGTGCACGACGCCCTGAAGCGGCGGTGCTACTACCACTGGCTGCCCCATCCCGAGTTGCAGCGGGAGGTGGAGATCGTCCGGTCCCGCGTCCCGGAGGCCACCCGGGCGGTGGCCGAGGGCGTCGCCCGGATCGTCGGTGCGTTGCGGGAGGTGGACCTGCTCAAACCGCCGGGGGTCTCGGAGAGCATCGACTGGGCCGCCACGCTGGTGGCGATCGGCGCCAGCGAGATCACCGTGGAGGTGGCCGCCCGGACACTGGGCGCGGTGTTGAAGTACCACGAGGACCTGGAGGCCGTGATGCCCCGCCTGGATCAGTTGGTGGCCCAGCCGGTGTGAGCGCGCCAGCCCCGGTCCCTGCCCTGGAGGCCGAACTGGTCGGCCTCGCCGCCGCGCTGCGCCGCCACGGCCTGGTGATCCCCGGCGGGGCGGTGGCCGATGCGCTGATCGCCACCGGGCACCTGGGTGAACCCACCCGGGACAACCTGTACTGGGGCGGACGGTTGGCGTTCTGCTCCTCCCCGGCGGACATCCTCACCTACGACCGGGCGTTCGAGGCGTGGTTCTCCGACCGTTCCTGGGCCCAGCACGTGCACCCGGCCACCCAGCAACCGGTGGTCCAGGAGCGGTTCGAACTCGGCGCGGACGGTCAGTCCGGGGAATCCTCCAGCACACCCCCGCCCACCGCCAGCCGCGCGGAGATCCTGCGGCACCGGGACCTGAGCACGCTCGAGGCACCCGACCGGGAACTGGCGCACCGGCTGATCGCCAGGTTGCGCCGTCGTCCGCCCTCGCGGCGCACCCGCCGCACCCGGCCCGCCCGGCGCGGCCGGATCGACCTGCGGGCGATGTCCGCCGAGGCGATGCGCCTGGGTGGGGAGACGGTGCACTGGCGCTACCGGGCCCCGCACTACCGGCGACGACGGGTGATCGCCCTGGTGGAC
Organism: uncultured Ruaniaceae bacterium; assembly: GCA_938004115.1. Lineage (GTDB taxonomy): Bacteria > Actinomycetota > Actinomycetes > Actinomycetales > Beutenbergiaceae > CALKWS01. The sequence continues at coordinate 2,013 of CALKWS010000362.1, read as the reverse complement.
GTGTCGGGGTCGATGAGTACCTACTCCGACGCCTACCTGTTGTTCGGGCACGCGCTACGGCGCAGCGGCGGGGAGACGGAGGTGTTCTCCCTGGGCACCCGGCTCACCAGGCTCACCGACCCGCTGGCCGCCTCGGACCCGCAGACGGCGTTGCACCGGGCGAGCGGACAGGTGGAGGACTGGGCCGGCGGCACCCGGCTGGGCGACCAGTTGAAGGTGTTCCTGGACCGGTGGGGGCAGCGGGGCATGGCCCGGGGGGCGATCGTGGTGGTCTTCTCCGACGGGTGGGAACGCGGCGGCGCGGACCTGCTGGGTACCCAGGCCCGGCGGCTGGGGCGGTTGGCGCACACCGTGATCTGGTGCAACCCGCACCGCGGGCACCCCGGGTACGAGCCGTTGACGGCGGGGATGCAGGCGGTGATGGACTACGTCGATGCGCTGGTGGCCGGGCACAGCGTGGCGGCGCTGGAGGAGTTGATGGGGCTGATCGACGCCGCGTGAGCCCCGCCTCGGCCAGGCGTCAGGTGTCCAGCCCCACCCGACGTTCCGGGCGGAGCCGGGTGCCGATGAGCACCTGGATCGCGGCCAGGCCCACCAGGATGAGGAACGACGGCGTGAAGGTTCCGGTGGCATCGCGCAGCAGGCCGGCCAGTGCCGGCCCGACCGCGGCGGCCAGGAACGACACCAGGAACGCCATCGCACTCAGCCGCGCGGAGTCGGCGGTGCTGTGCACGTGGATCGCCAGTTGCACCAGCCCGAGGGTGAACCCGCCGCCCAGGCCCACCCCGGCCAGGGCGATGACCACCCAGGCCGCGACCTCGGGGACGAGCACCACGCCGAGCATCCCCACTCCGCTGAGCCCGGCGGCGATCACGTACAGCGGCCGGCGGTCGGTGTGCCATCGGGGCAGCAGGGCGGACAGCCCCAGCGCGATCACCAGTTGCCAGGCGCTGAAGACGCCCAGTGCCACACCGGCGGCGGTGGGGGTCCAGCCCAGGTCCAGGTACACCGCCGGTAACCACGCCAGCACGCAGTAGAACATCAGCGAGTTCGCGGTCAGGTAGCCGGTGATGAGCCAGGCCGTGCCGCTGCGCCAGGGCAACCCGGCGGGCGTGCTGGCCCGGGCCGGGGGTGCGGCGGACATCCGCGGCGCCCAGACGAAGGAGGCGATCGCCGCCGGGAGGGCCCACACCGCGAGCGCTGCCGGCCAGGCCAGGTGCCCGGCCAGCGGCGCGACGGTGGCAGCGGCGAGCGCGGCCATGCTCATGGTGACCGCGTTCGCCAGGCTCATCGCGCCGGCGACGTTCCCGGGTGCGGTACCACGCACCCCCGCCGGCACCAGCGCCCCCGTGATCGCGATCCCGGTGCCGAGCAGGAAGGTGCCGGTGTACAGCCCGACGGCCCCGCCGAGTGCCCGGCCGGCGGTGCCCGCGGCGATGAGGACGATGCCGATCCCGATGGAGCGGTCCACGCCGTACCGGGCGGCCAGGCGGGGGGCGAGCGGGGACAGCAGGCCCATGCACACCAGCGGCACCGAGGTGAGCGCCCCGGCGGCGAACCCGGAGAGCCCCAGCGCCCCGCTGATCTGGTCCACCAGGGGCGGTACCGACGTCAGCGGGGCGCGCAGGTTGGCCGCGATGGCCAGCAGCGCGAGGAACGCCAGCCCCCCGCGGCGGCGGCTCACCGCGGGGCGGCGGACTGCTCGGCCAGCGCGGCGATGGCTGCGGTGAAACACTCCTGCGGCGGGTTCACCAGACCGGCCCCGACCTGGCCGACCCCGGCCTTGGCCCCGGCCATGCCGGTGTTGATCTGGGGCAGGATCCCGGTCTCGATCACCTTGGCCACGTCGATCCCGGTGGGTGCGCCGCGGAAGGACAGGATCGGCACCCCGAACCGGGGGTTCTCCCCGGTGGTGATCTGGTACATCAGCCGGGTGGCCTCCAGCGCCTGGGGAACCTCCCCGCCCACGAACCGGACGATGGCCGGGGCGGTGGCCATGACGAACCCGCCGAT
>CALKWS010000361.1 GCA_938004115.1 uncultured Ruaniaceae bacterium | reverse complement strand
GGCCCGCACCTGCCGCTGGGCACCGACTTCACCATGGCCCACACCGTGGCCACCAAGGCCGCGGAACAGGTCGACGGCGTACTGGTCACCCCACCGATCTGGACCGGATTCTCCCCGCACCACATGCAGTTCACCGGCACGGTGAGCCTGCGCGCCGAGACGCTGATGGCGGTGGTGCGGGACGTGGCCGAATCGCTGTGGCGGCACGGCTTCCGCCGGATCCTGTTCCTCAACGGGCACGGGGGGAACATGAACATGCTCGGCTCGGCCGCACAGGCGTTGCGGTTCGAGTCCGGGGTGCGCATCACCGTGGCCAGTTACTGGAACTTCGCCACCGACGTGATCGCCCAGTGGCGCCGGTCCCCGCTCGGTGGGATCAACCATGCGTGTGAGATGGAGACCTCCCTGATGCTCGCCGCGCACGGCGCCCAGGTGCAGGCCGACAAGGCACGCAACACCCCTGAGACCATGCGCAACCGGTACCTGGGTAACGACCTGCTCGGCGGTGGGGCCGTGGCCACCCCGTGGGACTTCGCCGAGGTCACCGCCGACGGGACCCTGGGCCACCCGGAGGAAGCCACCGCCGAACGCGGTGCGGAACTGCTCGCGGCCGTCGTCGACGGCGTGGCCGGGTTCCTCACCGACTTCAAGACCTGGGACTGGCAGGACCCGCGGACGATTATCGGGAGGGACGATGAGCGCTGAGCACGCCTCGATGTGGGCGTACCCATGGGACATCAACGATGAGGGCATCGATGCGGCCCTGGACCGCATCGCCGGCATCGGGATCGGGGACGTCAAGGTCGCCTCGATCTACCACTCCGGGCGGTTCATCCTGCCGCACAACCCGCGGCGGAAGATCTACTTCCCCCAACCCGGGGCGTTGTACTTCCAGCCCGATGCCGCCTGGTACGACGACGCGCCGATCCAGCCGCCGGTGTGGAACGAGCTGACCCCGGACTTCTGGCCCCGGCTGCGTGAGGCGATCGCCGCACGGGGGCAGACCCTGAGTTCCTGGTGCCTCGGGCTGCACAACACCCATGTCGGCTCCACCCACCCGGATGCGGCGGTCCGCAACGCCTTCGGTGATGTGCTCATGACCGACCTGTGCGCGGCCAACCCGCAGGTGATCCAGTTGCTGACCAACGCGGTGCGCAACGCCGCCGTGGCCACCGGCGCCGACCGGATCCTGCTGGAGTCCTTCGAGTACATGCCCTTCGCCCACGGTTACCACCACGAGGTGATCGGCGTGCCGGTCAGCCCGCGCACCGGGTTGCTCACCACGCTGTGCTTCTGCCGGTGGTGCACCGCGGCCGGTGCCGAGCGCGGGGTGGACGTGGAGGGCCTGCAGAACTGGGTCCGGGACGAGGTGAACTCGGCCATGGCGGGTGCGTTCGACGCCCCCGAGCCGTTCTCCTGGGAGTCCTTCCGGGCCGGAATCGGCGGCGAACTGGGCCGGTACTGGGACGTGCGCAACGACGCCGTGCGGCAGTTGCTCACCACCGCGGTGGGTGCGATCCGGGAGGTCAGCGAGGCCGCGGTCGGCGTGCTGGACTTCGGCCCGATCTACGGGACCCCGGCCGATGGCACCACCTGGCAGAGCGGACTGGACGTGGCCCACGTCGCCGAGATCGCCGATGAGGTGCACCCGACCTTCTACCTGGCCGACCCCCTGGCGCACGAGCAGTCGATCAACGCCTACCTGGACCTGGTGCCGGACGGGGTGGAGATCCACCCCGCGATCCGGGCGATCCTGCCGCAGGTGGACGGCCCGGACGTGCTCCGCGAGAGCCTCGCGCCGCTGCGCGGACGGGTCGACGGGGTGTCCTTCTACAACTACGGCTTCCTGGGCGAGCAGGCCTTCGACTGGATCGCGCAAGCGGTCAACGACTTCGAGGTGAGGAACTGACGATGATCAATGTGGATGTGGCCATTCAACCGGTGGTGCTGCGGTTCAGCCTGATCGGGAACGAGATCTCCTATCACTTCGCGGTGGGCGCCGATGCGCAACTGGATGAGATGGAGAAGCGGTTCGGTATCGACCCGGCCACCAACACGGTGTTCGACTCCAACCTGGGCTTCCTGCCGGTGGCGACCACCCTGCTGATCCGCGGCGAGAAGACCATCGTGGTGGACCCGGGCAACCACCACACCTCCAGTTACGGCATCCTGCCCGGCGCGTTGAGCAACCTCGGGGTGGCGGTGCAGGACGTGGACATCGTGGTGGCCACCCACTCCCACCACGACCACATCGCCGGTGCCTCGGTGTTCACCGGGGCCGAACTGGTGGTGGGCGCCGGGGAGATCGATTTCGCCCACCAGATCTACGGGCCGGCCAAGACCGAGGCGATGGTCGAGGGGCTCACCGTGCGTGAGGTGCCCACCGGGGACCGGGTGGAACTGTGCCCCGGCGTGTTCGCCGTCTCCACACCGGGTCATACCCCCGGCTCGATCAGCGTGCTGGTGGAGAGCGGGCCCGAACGGTACCTCGCCACCGGGGACGCGGCGATGACCCGCAAGGAGTTCGAGACCCGGCAGCTGGGCCACTGGTACACCGGGGAGCAGCGGGAGGAGATGGCACGCAGCCTGCAGGTGCTGCACGACCTTCGTCCCACCATGGTCTTCCCCGGCCATGACCGTGCCTTCCGCCCCGGAGCGTCCTCATGAGCCTGCGCGCCGCGGTGATCGGCACCGGACGGATCGGGGCGCTGCACGCCGCGATCTACGCCCGGGACCCGCGCACCGAACTGGTGGGCGTGGTCGACGCCGATCAACAGCGGGCGGAACAGGTCGCGGCCGAACTAGGCACGGCGGCATATGCCAGCACCGAGGAACTGCTGGACCGGGCCACCCCCCAGGTGGTCAGCGTCGCGGTACCCGAGGGCGTGCGGCTGCAGCACAGCCTGCTGGCGGCCCGGGCCGGCTGTCACCTGCTGCTGGAGAAACCGCTGGCCCCGAGCCTGCAGGAGACCGATGAACTCATCGCCGGGCTGGCCGACGCCCCCGGCACGGTGATGGTCAACTTCATCCTGCGCAGCGACCCGCGCTTCCTCGCCGTCCGCGAGGCGGTACAGGAGGGCCGGTTGGGTACCGTGCGGACCGTCTCGGCCCACCGGCGCGGCACCGCCGCCGGCGCACAGGCGCTGGGGGAGTGGACCAACCTGCTCATCTCCACCGCCATCCACGACATCGACGCGATGGCCTGGATCGTCGACGCCCCGGTGCGCCGGGTCTACGCCGAGGCCATCGGCGGGGCGTCGGCCAAGTGGGGCCACGAGGATGCGGTGCTGGCCACGTTCCAGTTCGCCAACGGCGCTATCGGGTCGCTGGACACCAGTTGGGTGCTGCCCGGCACGGTGCCCGCCCCGCTGGATGCCGGATTCAAATTGATCGGCACCGGCGGCTCAGCCGCGATCGAGGGCTCGAACCAGGGGCTGTCGTTCGTGGGCGATGCCGGCCTGCAGTTGCCGGACCTGATGCACTGGCCCACCGGGCGCGACGGCGTGGGCGGTGACCTGCGGGCCAGCGTCAGCCACTTCCTGGACTGCGTGGAATCCGGTGCCACACCGGTGATGACGCTCGCCGACGCACGCCGTACCGAGCGCGTGGTGCATGCGATCCGGGAGTCGGCCGCCTCCGGGCAACCGGT
>CALKWS010000360.1 GCA_938004115.1 uncultured Ruaniaceae bacterium | reverse complement strand
CTGGTGCGGGGCAACACCCCGGCCCAGGACCTGCTGGAGATCGCCGACGACGAGGACGCCGAGTACATCGTGATCGGCCTGCGCCGTCGCACACCGGTGGGCAAACTCATCCTCGGCTCCAACGCCCAGCAGATCCTGCTGGACTCCAACCGCCCGGTGATCTCGGTCAAGCCGGCCGAGAGCGACTGACCCCCCGCTGGCCCGACGGCGTCCGCCAACCAGTTCCCGGGACGCCGCGGTCGCGACCCGGGAACTGGGGTGTTTCCGCCGGTGCGGTACGCGGGTCGCTTACCCCTCGCCGTCGGCAGTGATCGAACTGCGGTCCGAACTGTGTTCCACCTCGATCTTGCGCGGGCGGGCCTGTTCGCTGACCGGGATGGTCAGGGCGAGCACCCCGTCGGAGTAGCAGGCCCGGATCTGATCCAGGGCCAGCCCCCGCCCCAGGGTCAACTGCCGTGCGAACGTGCCGGTCGGGCGCTCGCGGACGAGCCAGTCCACGTCCTCGTCCTCCCCGGAGGCCCGCTCGGCGCGAATCGTCAGCGTGTAGTCCTCCACCGAGACGTCGATCGAGTCCGGCCTGACCCCGGGTAGGTCCATGGCCAGCACGTACTCATCGCCTCGGCGCAGCAGGTCGATCGGCATCGCACCGGATGCGCTGCGGGTGCCGCTGGCCATGGAGGCAAGCAGTCGGTCGAACTCCTGGAAAGGATCAAAACGCGTAGCCATCGTTCACACCTCCATCCACACCATGGCCCCGGCCCTCGGGGCCAGAACGCGCGGCTATGGCGCGGGTGCGCCGCTGGGGCCGCACACCAAAAAATTAGCACTCTCACCCCGAGAGTGCTAACGGCTGGTGTTCGCTCTCAGCGAACATCGGCCCGTCGAGCGTCTGCGCGCCCGCGCTCGGCATGAAGCCCAACCCGCTGGCGGGATCGGTGCGCACCGGCCGTGAATACTCCGCTGCTGCGCCAACCCGGCGGCCTGAGCGATGCTCAATTCCGGGCCCTGTCGGTAGAGCCGCCATGTCCCTTGCGCCACCGCCACCGGCGGGGCTATCGTCCGAGCATTCCAGCGTCACTGTTCTGGCATGGATAACCAGGGACGTGTTGGAGCCAGCAACCATGCCCATGCTGAAACGTGTGTCACCGAACCGCAGATGACGGTGAGGAGCGTGGGCGATGGAGCCGCAGATCACGGTCAACGGCCGGACCCTCCAGGCCGGGGGAGCAGGCCCGCACACCAACCTGCTCACCTGGCTGCGCGCCCAGGGCCTGACCGGGGCGAAGGAAGGCTGCGCCGAGGGTGAATGCGGAGCATGCGCGGTCATGGTGGCCCGTGCCGCGATGCCCGACGGCGCAGGCCCGCAGGAGGTAGACGGCGAGCGAACCCGGTGGACGGCGATCAACGCCTGCCTGGTGCCCGCACTGGCCTTCGACGGGCAGGAGATCATCACCGCCGAGGGTTTGGGCAGCCCGGCGGCACCCGCACGGGGTGAGAACCTGCACCCGGTGCAGCGGGAGATGGCCGACCGCGGTGGATCCCAGTGCGGGTACTGCACCCCGGGGTTCATCTGCGCCATGGCCGCCGAGTACTACCGCCCCGGACGCGCCGAACGCGCCAACGCGTCCGCCCGCGCAAACGCCACGGGCCACGCCGACGCAGCGGGCCACGCCGACGCCACCGGTCACGCCAACGCCACCGGTCACGCCGACGCAGCGGGCCAGGCCAACGCCCCCGCACCCACCGCCGCCCCGGGCCAGGCCGAATCCACCGATGCACTCGGCGCCGGTGACAACGGCTTCGACCTGCACGCCCTGACCGGCAACCTGTGCCGCTGCACCGGGTACCGCCCGATCCGCGACGCGGCCTACGCCCTCGGCCAACCCGCACCGCAGGACCCCCTGGCCCTGCGCCAGCAGGACCCGGCCCCGCCCCAACGCCCCACGAAGGTGGAGTTGGACGGCACCCGGTTCATCCGGCCGGCGAACCTCACCGAGTTCCTGGACCTGTATGCCGCCGAACCGCACGCGGCGCTGCTGGCCGGGGCCACCGACCTGGGCGTGGACATCAACCTGCGCCACGCCCGCCCGCCGCTGGTGCTGGCGGTGGATCAGGTGCCCGAACTGCGCACCCTGCACACCACCGCCGAGCACATCGAGATCGGCGCGGCCCTGACGCTCAGCGAACTGCAACGGGCGCTGGCCGGGCGGGTACCGCTACTTTCCGAACTCTTCCCGCAATTCGCCTCCCCGCTGATCCGCAACACCGCCACCCTGGGCGGCAACCTGGCCACCGCCTCCCCGATCGGGGACGCCGCCCCGGTGCTGCTGGCCCTGCAGGCCCACCTGGTGCTCACCTGCAGCCACGGGGAGCGCGAGGTCGCCCTGGCCGAGTACTTCACCGGCTACCGGCAGACGGTCCGCGAACCCGGTGAGGTGATCCGCGCCATCCGCATCCCGCTGCCGCTCGCGCCGCTGAGCGCGTTCCACAAGGTCGCCAAACGCCGCTTCGATGACATCTCCTCCGTTGCCGTCGCCTTCGCCATGCACACCGACGGCGGGACCATCACCCAGGTGCACATCGGCCTGGGCGGGGTGGCCGCCACCCCGATCCGCGCCGGCGCCACCGAAGCGGCCCTGACCGGCCGGCCGTGGACCCGGGCCACCGCCGAACACGCCGCGCAGATCATGGCCACCGAGGGCACCCCGATGGATGACCACCGGGCCAGCGGCCGCTACCGCGCCGCGATGCTGCACCAGGCCGTGCTGAAGTTCTTCGCCCAGACCGGGGAGTCCCGATGACCACCCCCCAACCCCACGAGGACGCCCCGGTCCACCCGCCGGTGGGCCTGGCCGTCCCGCACGAGAGCGCCGCCGAACACGTCACCGGCACCGCGCTGTACACCGACGAGCTCTTCGCCCGCACCCAGGGCGTGCTGCACGCCTGGCCGGTACAGGCCCCGCACGCCCGCGCCCGGGTGCTGGACATCGACACCCGCGCCGCCACCGACCTGCCCGGGGTGGTGCGGGTGCTCACCCACGCCGACGTCCCGGGCCACAACGACGCCGGCACCAAGGACGACGAACCGCTGCTGCCCACCGAGGTGATGTACCACGGGCACGCGGTGTGCTGGGTGCTGGGGGAGTCGCTGGAGGCCGCCCGGCTGGGCGCCGAAGCGGTGCGGATCGACTACGAACCGCTGCCCGCGATCCTCACCCTCACCGAGGCCATCGAGGCCGGGAGTTACCAGGGCAAGCAGCCCACGGTCGCCCGCGGGGAGGCCGCCGCGGCGTTGCAGCAGGCCGCGCGCACGTTCTCCGGGGAGTTCGAGTTCGGCGGCCAGGAGCACTTCTACCTGGAGACCCACGCCGCCCTGGCCCAGGTGGACGAGGCCGGTCAGGTGTTCGTGCACTCCTCCACCCAGCACCCCTCGGAGACCCAGGAGATCGTCGCCCACGTGCTGGGCCTGTCCAGCCACGAGGTCACCGTGCAATCGCTGCGCATGGGCGGGGCGTTCGGCGGCAAGGAGATGCAACCCCACGGGCTGGCCGCCATTGCCGCCCTCGGCGCGGTGCTCACCGGCCGCCCGGTGCGGCTGCGGCTGAACCGCACCCAGGACATCACCATGACCGGCAAACGCCACCCCTTCCACGCCACCTGGCAGGTCGGGTTCGACGAGGCGGGCCACCTGCTCGCCCTGCGCGCCACCATCACCGCCGACGGCGGCTGGGCGCTGGACCTGTCCGAACCGGTGCTGTCCCGGGCGCTGTGCCACATCGAGAACGCGTACTACATCCCGCACATCGAGGTGCACGGCCGCATCGCCAAGACCAACAAGACCTCCCAGACCGCCTTCCGCGGGTTCGGCGGACCCCAGGGCATGCTCGTCATCGAGGACATCCTCGGCCGGGCCGCCCCGGCGCTGGGCATCGATCCCGATGAGTTGCGCCGGAAGAACTTCTACCAGCCCGGCCAGCTCACCCCTTACGGCCAGGAGGTGCGCCACCCCGAGCGCCTGCACGCCGTCTGGGATCAGGTCCGCACCGGCGCCGACATCCAGGCCCGGCAACGGCAGATCGAGGAGTTCAACGCCACCCACGCCCATAAGAAGCGCGGCCTGGCCACCACCCCGGTGAAGTTCGGCATCTCGTTCAACTTCACCGCCTTCAACCAGGCCGGGGCACTGGTGCACGTGTACAAGGACGGGTCGGTGCTGATCAACCACGGCGGCACCGAGATGGGTCAGGGCCTGCACACCAAGATGCGGCAGGTGGCGGCCACCGCCCTGGGCGTGCCGCTGGACCGGGTCCGCCTGGCCCCCACCCGCACCGACAAGGTTCCCAACACCTCGGCCACCGCGGCCAGTTCCGGGTCGGACCTCAACGGCGGTGCGGTGCACAACGCCTGCACCCAGATCCGCGAGCGCCTGGCCCAGGTCGCCGCGGCCATGCTCGGCACCCACCCGCATGATGTGCGCTTCGAGGGCGGCACCGTCAGCGCCATCGGGCAGACCGGCTCCGGCCGTGCCGATGCCACCGCCGACCCCGGGGGGCACCTGACCTTCACCGAGGTGGTCCAGCACGCCTACCTGCAACGGGTGCCGCTGTTCGCCGCCGGGTACTACCGCACCGAGGGCATCCACTTCGACTCCGCGCGCATGCAGGGCTCACCGTTCAAGTACTTCGCCTACGGTGCCGCGGTCAGTGAGGTGGAGGTGGACGGCTTCACCGGCACCTACCGGTTCCTGCGCACCGACATCGTCCACGACGTGGGCGACTCCCTGTCCCCGCTGGTGGACATCGGCCAGATCGAGGGCGGGTTCGTGCAGGGCGTGGGCTGGCTGACCCTGGAGGAACTGCTCTGGGACACCTCCGACGGTCCCGGCCGCGGCCAGGTGCTCACCCAGGGCGCCAGCACCTACAAACTGCCCGGGTTCGCCGAGATGCCCGAGCAGTTCCACGTACACCTGTTCACCCGCGCCACCGAACCCGGGGTGATCTACGGCTCCAAGGCCGTGGGCGAACCACCGCTGATGCTCGCCTTCTCCGTGCGCGAGGCCCTGCGCCGGGCGGTGGCCGCGTTCGGCACCGCTTACGGCGCGGAAGAGCCCGTGGTGGAACTGGCCAGCCCCGCCACCCCCGAGGCGGTGTTCTGGGCCATCGAGGCCGCCCGGTCCGGCAACGGCCGGCCCGGCACGCAGAGCACGACGACGGCGCAACCGGCGGGAACCGGAGGCGGCACCGTCGTAGCACCCACCCAGGGCGTCCCCGCGCCCGGCGCGGGGGCGGACTGACATGGACGGTGCGGACATGGACGACGCACATAGCGCCGACGCACGCAGGGCCAACGCCCACCGCGGCGAAGCCGATGCACACCGGGCCGCGGCCGCGGGTCCCGCGGGCATGGACTGGCTCGCCGCCTTGCAGCACCTGCGCGCCCAGCACCGGCCGGCGGTGCTGATCACCGTCACCGGCGCCCGCGGGCACACCCCCCGCGAGGCCGGGGCGAAGATGGTGGTCAGCGCCGAGCACACCTGGGACAGCATCGGCGGGGGCAACCTGGAGGCCACCGCCATCTCCCACGCCCGCCAGATGCTCGCCGCCGGCACCACCGGCCCGCAGGACCTGCACATGCCGCTGAACGAGCACGTGCTCACCATGCACGGGCGCCAGTGCTGCGGCGGCGAGGTGCACCTGCTGCTGGAACCCATGCCCGCCCCGGTGAGCATCGCCGTCTTCGGTATCGGGCACGTGGGCTACGAACTGGCACGCATCCTCGCCCGGCTACCGGTGCAACTGCACCTGGCCGACACCCGGGAGGGGTTCCTCACCCCCGCCCGCTTGAGTGACGTCGTCGGCCCGGCCCAGGTGCACACCCACCACGGGCCGGCCCCGGAGGTGGTGCTGGCCGACCTGCCCCCCGGGGCGCATGTGGTGATCATGACCCACGACCACGCCGAGGACCTGGTGCTGTGCGAGGCGGCCCTGCGCCGGCCGGACCTGGGCACGATCGGGCTCATCGGGTCGGGCGCCAAATGGGCCCGGTTCCGTAAACGCCTTGCCGAGGCCGGGCACCCAGACGACGTCATCGCCCGGATCACCTGCCCGGTGGGGCTGCCGCAGATCACCGGCAAGACCCCGGCCATCATCGCCCTGTCGGTCGCGGCGGACCTGGCCCGTCACCTGGCCACGGCCGTCGCCGTGCCGGCACTGAACACAACGGGGGAGGGGTCGCGGTGATCGTCCACGCGATGGTGCTGGACACCCCGGGCGGGTTCGGCGACCCCGAGGGCCTGCGCGCCGAGGAGTGTGCCCTGGTGGTCCGCGACGGCGTCATCGTCGCCCGCACCGACCGGGCGACTGCCGCGGCCACCTACCCCGGTGAGGAGGTGGTGCACCTGGGCGAGGGGGTGCTGCTGCCCGGGCTGGTGGACACCCACGTGCACTTCCCGCAGATCCGCGCCATCGGCGGGCTCGGCATGGGGCTGCTGCGGTGGCTGGAGGAGCGGGCGCTGCCCGAGGAGAGCCGCCTGGCCCAGGATGCCTACGCCCGGGCGGTGGCCGCGGAGTTCCTCGCCGCGCTGGTCGGTTCGGGCACCACCACCGCGCTGGTGTTCGGCTCCCACTTCGCCTCCGCGGTGGACATCCTGTTCGGCCAGGCCGAGCGGGCCGGGCTGCGGCTGACCACCGGGTTGGTGGTCAGCGACCGCGAGCTCCGCGAGGACCTGCTGTGCACCCCCGGTGAGGCGCTCACCGCCGGGCAGGACCTTGCAACGCGGTGGCACGGGCGCGGCCGGTTGCGGTACGCGGTCACGCCCCGGTTCTCCCTGTCCGCCAGCGACGCGATGCTGGACTCCTGCGCGCAACTGCTGGCCTGGGGCCAGGACCGGTTCGGCACCGCGGATGGCGCCCGTCCGGATGGCACCGGCCCGGGCGGGTTGTGGTTCACCTCCCACCTGAACGAGACCCGCGAGGAAATCGCGGCGGTGCGCGACTTCTTCCCGCGCGATGCCCACTACACCGGCACCTACGAACGCCACGGGCTGCTCGGCCCGCAGGCGGTGCTGGCCCACAACGTGCACCCCACCGCCGCCGAACTGGACGCCCTGGCCGGTGCCGGCGCGGTGGTGGCGCACTGCCCATCGTCGAACTTCGCCCTGGGCAGCGGACTGTTCCCACTGGCCGCCCACCAGCGGGCCGGGGTGCGGGTGGCGATGGGCACCGACGTGGGCGCCGGCACCGGATTCTGCCTGCTCAAGGAGGGGCTGCAGGCCTACTTCGCCCAGCAGCTGCGCGAGGAGGACGGGGCGGACCTGGCGGCCGCGGACCTGCTGCACCTGATCACCCGCTCCGGCGCCCAGGCCCTGGGGATGGGTGAGCAGGTCGGTGACCTGTCGGTGGGCAAGGAGTTCGACGCGGTGTGGATCCGGCCCCGCCACGGCGGCACCCTGCAGGCCACCTTGCCGTATGCCACCGACGCCACCGACGCGCTGGCCAAGATCTTCACCATGGGTTCCCCCGCGGATATCGCGGGGGTGTGGGTCGGCGGGGAGCGCATCGGGCCCACCCTCGCCCCGACCGACGGCGAGCACCTCGAGCACGCGGACGCGACCGCGGGCCGCTCTGCCCTCTGGGGCACCTCCGCCGGCCCGCGCGCCTCCGCCGACCCAGGCGCATCTGCCGGCGCGGGCACGTCTGCCGGTCCGCGCGCGTCCGCCGAACCGGTTGCCGCCCGCTGGGCCGCACCGGCCGGGCCGAACCCATCGACACCCCAGGGGGACCAGGGATGACCGACAGGATGACCGACACGGCGGGGCTACGCCGGTTCAACGCGCTGCCGGAACCGGAAGCCCGCCAGTTGCTCGAGACCTGCGCCGCGGTGCCCCGATGGGCCGAGCAGGTGGCCGCCGGGCGGCCCTACACCGACGTCCAGGCCACCCTGCAGGCCGCCCGCACCGCCGCGGACCCGTGGACCGACGCCGAGGTCGACGCCGCCCTTTCCCGCCACCCCCGGATCGGCGAACGACCCACCGGCGCCGATGCCGAATCGGCCCACTCCCGCCGCGAACAGTCCGGGGTGGACCCGGCGGACGCCGACCTCGCCCGGCAACTGGCCGAGGGCAACCGGGCCTATGAGGAACGCTTCGGGCACGTGTTCCTGATCCGCGCCGCCGGACGCAGCGCCGCCGAGATCCTGCAGGCCCTGCACACCCGGCTGGACAACGACCCCGACACCGAACGCCGCATCGCCGCCGCGCAACTGCGGGAGATCGCCCTCCTGCGATTGGAGCAAGCACTCACATGACCTCACACGTCACCACCCACGTCCTGGACGCCGTCCTGGGCACCCCGGCACCGGGCCTCGGGGTGAGCCTGTCCCAAGCGACCATCGCCGGCCATCGGGAGGTCGCCACCGCGGAGACCGACGCCGACGGGCGCTGCCGGGACCTCGGCCCGGAACACCTGGAGCCGGGCACCTACCGGCTGGTGTTCGACACCGGCACCTACTTTTCCGCCCAGGGCCGGGACCACTTCTACCCCCATGTCACCATCGACTTCCGCATCGAGCCGGGCCAGGCGCATTACCACGTGCCCATCCTGCTCAGCCCGTTCGCCTACTCCACCTACCGCGGCAGTTGACAGATGCACGCACAGGAATCTGATTTGACCACTGCGGGCGAGGCCCCTGCTGACGGCCTGGTGCTGGGCGCGAACCAGTACGGCAAGGCCGAGGTGCGCCTGGTCCGGGTGGACCGGTCCGCCCCGCGCCACCGGCTCACCGACCTGTCGGTCACCTCCCAGTTACGCGGCGACTTCGCCCGCGCCCACACCCACGGCGACAACGCCACCGTGGTCGCCACCGACACCCAGAAGAACACCGTGTTCGCCCTCGCCCGCGGCGGAACCGGCTCGCCGGAGGCGTTCGGGCTCCGCCTCGCCGACCACTTCACGTCCTCCTTCGACTGGGTCACCGGCGGACGCTGGGCGATCGAGTCCTACACCTGGGACCACATCCCCACCACCAGGACCGCCCACGCCAGCGGCGGGCGCCACGAGCACTCCTTCGTGCGCGGCGGCACCGAGACCCGCACCGCCGTGGTGCACCGCGACGCAGAGCACACCGCGGTGTTCGGCGGGCTGACGGACCTGGCGGTGCTGAAGACCACCGGATCGGAGTTCCACGGCTTCCCCCGGGACCGGTACACCACCCTGGCCGAGACGCGCGATCGCATCCTGGCCACCTCGGTGACCGCGGTGTGGCGCTACCTACCCGGCCCGAACCAGGCCGAGGTAGATTTCGATGCCCGGTACGACGACGTACGCCGGGTGCTGCTGGAGACGTACGCCGATGTGCATTCACTGGCCCTGCAGCAGACCCTGTTCCAGATGGGCAAAGCCGCGCTGGCCGAGGTCGACCAGATCGCCGAGATCCGCCTGTCCATGCCGAACCTGCACCACTTCCTGGTGGACGTCGAACCGTTCGGGATGGACAACCCCGATGAGGTCTACTACGCCGCCGACCGGCCCTACGGGCTGATCGAGGCCGAGGTGCGCCGGCAGTCCGCCCCGCCGGCACCGCAGGCGTGGGCCAGCGTGACCGGGTTCTGCTGAGGGGAGAGCGCCACTATGACCCAACCCGGCCAGCCCGGATCCGGCGCCCTGCCCGCCGCGGTGCGCGCCGACGTCGAGAACCTCCTCGCCCCGGTGGACGAACACCTGGCCGCCGCCTACCCCGGGCCGCGCCCGGTGCGCCAACCGGTGCACACGGTGTACGTGCCCGCCGACCGGTACCGGGCCGGCCTGGCGCTCGACTGGGGCCGGCAGGCACTGGCCCAGTTGGACGATGCCGGCGGGATGGAAGCGCTGCTGGAGGCCGCCGGCGTGCGCGCGGAACTGCGCCCGGCGGTCGGGGAGAAGGTGCGCGCGAAACTGGCCACCGAGCCGATCGAGGACCTGCGCATCGACTTCGAGGACGGCTACGGCGACCGCGGCAAGGCCGAGGACGACGACGTCGCAGCGGCCGCGAAGCACCTGCGTGCCGAGGTGGAGGCCGGGCAGGCCACCCCGTTCGTCGGTATCCGGTTCAAGTGCCTGGAGCGGGCCACCAGGGACCGGGGCATCCGGACGCTGGAGTTGTTCCTCTCCCACCTGGCCGGCAGCGGTGAGTTGCCCGCGGGCCTGCACCTGACGCTGCCCAAGGTCAGCGACCCCGCCCAGGTGCAGGCGATGAGCCGGATCTGCAACGGCCTGGAGGAGGCCCTGGGGCTGCCCGCCGGCCGGCTGCGGTTCGAGGTCCAGGTGGAGACCCCGCAGGCGATCCTCGGCGCCGACGGCACCGCCCTGGTGGCGCGCATGATCCGCGCCGGTGCCGGTCGGGTGAGCGCGTTGCACTACGGCACCTATGACTACTCGGCGTCCCTGGGGATCGCCGGGGCCTACCAGGCGATGGATCACCGCAGCGCGGACCATGCCAAGGCGGTGATGCAACTGGCCGCCGCGGGCACCGGGGTGTGGCTGTCGGACGGGTCCAGCAACATCCTGCCCACCGGCCCGCTCGCGCAGGTGCGCGAGGCGTGGGCCGGACACGCACGGCTGGTGCGGCGCTCGCTGGAATCGGGGTTCTACCAGGGCTGGGACCTGCATCCGGGCCAGTTGCTCACCCGCTTCGCCGCCACGTATGCGTTCTACCGCGAGGGTCTGGACGATGCCGCACACCGCCTCGGCGCCTACCTGGCACAGCCCGGCGCAGCCGAGGCCGGCGCGGTGCTGGACGAGCCGGCCACCGCGAAGGCGTTGGCCTGGTTCCTGCTGCGCGGCCTGGACTGCGGCGCGATCGACACCGGTGACCTCGACCCCTGCGGCCTGGGCCGGGAGAACCTGCTGCACCTGGCGGGCGCATGAACCACGCCGCGTCCGACCCCCGGGAGCCGGACCTGATCATCCGCGCCCCGCGCGCCATCCTGCCCGACGGCGAACGACCCGCCCAGGTCACAGTGCGCGACGGACGCATCGTCGATGTGACCCCCCTGGACGAGACTCCAGGGGCAGTCCGGCACGGCGCCGCCGTCCTCGATCTCGCACCCGATGAGGTGCTGCTGCCCGGGCTGGTGGACACCCACGTGCACGTCAACGAACCGGGCCGCACCCACTGGGAGGGGTTCGCCACCGCCACCCGCGCCGCCGCGGCCGGCGGGATCACCACGCTGGTGGACATGCCGCTGAACAGCCAGCCGCCCACCACCACCCTCCATGCGCTGGCGATCAAGCAGGACCGTGCGCGGGCCAACGCGTTCGTGGACGTCGGCTTCTGGGGCGGCGCCGTGCCTGGGAACACCGCGGACCTGCCGGACCTGCACGCCGCCGGGGTGCTGGGGTTCAAGTGCTTCCTCATCGACTCCGGCGTCCCGGAGTTCCCCCCGCTCAGCCCCGCGCAGTTCGAGGAGCACCTGCGCGTGGTGGCCGACCTGGACGCCCTGATGGTGGTGCACGCCGAGTCCGCCGAGGTCGTCCGGGCCGCCCCGCCGGCCACCGGTCGCCGGTACACCGACTTCCTGGCCTCCCGCCCGCCCCAGGCCGAATCGACCGCGATCGCCCAGGTGATCGACGCCGCCGCCCGCACCGGCGCGCGGGTGCACATCCTGCACCTGTCCGATGCCGGCTCGCTGCCGATGATCGCCCGCGCCCGTGCCGAGGGGGTGCGGCTGACGGTGGAGACCTGCCCGCACTATCTGGCCCTGGACGCCGGCTCCATCCCGGACGGGGCCACCACGTTCAAGTGCTGCCC
>CALKWS010000359.1 GCA_938004115.1 uncultured Ruaniaceae bacterium | reverse complement strand
AGAACCTCTCACCCGGGCGTGGGTCGCTGCGCGGCCGGTGCATCGCCGTCGTGCTGCCCGCACGGGGGTGGACCTGGCATGATGGAAGCGTTTACGCACGGGCGGGTCGCGCGGGGCGTGGCCGCCGGTGTGTGCGATCCAGCCCGTTGCGACCGATGCCGCCGCCGGACGCCGGCCCAGCAGGAGGAGAACCCATGGCCGACCACACCACCCGCCGCCGCTACGCCGTCGTCGGCACCGGGCACCGTGCGGAGATGTACGTCGCCGCAGCCCTCGGGGAGCACGCGGACGTGGCCGAACTGGTCGCCTGGTGCGATCCCAACCCCGCCCGGATGGACTTCTACGACGCCCAGGTGGTGGCCGCCGGTGGCCGGCCGCTCGCCCGGTACCGGCCCGAGCACCTGGACCGGATGATCGCTGCGGAGTCGGTCGATGTGGTGATCGTGACCGCACCGGACCACACCCACGCTGATCTGGTGTCCCGGTCGTTGCGCGCCGGGGCCGACGTGGTGGTGGAGAAGCCGCTCACCATCGACGCCGACGGCTGCCGGACTATCGCCGCCGCGGTGCGCGAGACCGGCCGAGAGGTCGTGATGACCTTCAACTACCGCTACTCGCCACGCAACTCCAGCCTCAAGGAGGTCATCGCCTCCGGGCAGATCGGGTCGGTCACCTCGGTGCACTTCGAGTGGGCGCTGGACACGGTGCACGGTGCCGACTACTTCCGCCGCTGGCACCGGGACAAAGACTCCTCCGGCGGCCTCCTGGTGCACAAGTCCTCCCACCACTTCGACCTGGTGAACTGGTGGCTGGCCGATGAGCCGGTGCGCGTCTACGCCCGCGGGGGCCTGCGGTTCTACGGCGAGGCCGGTGCCGGTGCGGCTCAGGCGCCCGGTCCACGGCCCGCACGCGGCACCCCGCAGCAGGGCGCACCCAGCACGATGGATCCGTGGCGCCTGGACCTGCGGGCCGATGAGCGGTTGCGCCGGCTCTACCTGGAGGCCGAGCACCACGACGGCTACCTGCGCGACCGGGACGTGTTCGACGCCGGGATCACCATCGAGGACAACCTCGCCGTGATCGTCGACTACGCCGGCGGCGCGTTGCTCACCTACTCCTTGAACGCCCACGCCCCGTGGGAGGGCTACCGGGTGAGTGTCAACGGCACCAGGGGTCGCGCGGAGTTGGAGGTGGTGGAACGCGGCTCGGTCGCCCTGGATGCCGACGGGGTGCTGGACCCCAGCGCCAAGGACGCCCGGGATGCCGATGCGCTGCGCCCGAAGGGGGAGCGGCTCATCGTGCAGCAGCACTGGCACCACGCGGTAGAGCACGCCATTCCGATGGGCGAAGGGTCCCACGGCGGCGGGGATGCGATCTTGCTGTCGGACGTGTTCCGCGGCCCGGGTGCGGACGCGCTGGGGCGGCCGGCAGGCTATACCGACGGTATCCGGGCGGTGGCGGTGGGGATCGCCGGCAACGAGTCGATGCGTACCGGGCAGCCGGTGGACATCTCTGCCCTCGACCTCGGTGCCCGGGTCCCGGCGGCTCGATGAGGCCACAGCCCGCGGCGCTGCCGCTGGGAGGCGCGGGCAGGCCCGGCCACGGCCGTTAGTGCGAGGGGGTTGTGTCCGTTCGGCGACGTGCTAGGCTCTGCGAAAGCGTTTACGCAAAGATGGGTGAGGCTGCGGGTACCGCCGGTTGACCCGCACCGAGAATCATGAGCGAGGAAGCCGCATGATCGAGATGAACGTCCCGGCACCCGGTGCGCCGCGACCGTCGGGGGTGGGCCGTGGCCGCGCTCGGTGAGTTATCGAAGTTGCGGTCCAAGGAGGGCCGGGCCACCCGGGCGCCGTCGGAGCGTAATGACGGCAAGGCCGCGGTGTTCTTCCTGGCGCCCTGGTTCGTGGGGCTCATCCTGATCGTCGCCGGACCGCTGGTGGCCTCCCTGTACCTGTCGTTCACCGACTATGACCTGTTGTCGGACCCGAACGTGATCGGGATGGACAACTACGTCCGGCTGTTCGAGGACCCGCGGCTGATCCAGGCGCTGTACGTGACCTTCTCCTACGTCCTCATCTCCGTCCCGCTGCAACTGGCGGCAGCGCTGGGATTGGCATTGCTGCTCGACCGGGGGTTGCGGGGCCTGGCGATCTACCGGTCGGTGTACTACCTGCCCTCGCTGCTGGGATCGTCGGTGGCGATCGCGATCCTGTGGCGGCAGATCTTCGGCACCAACGGGCTGGTGAACCAGGTGCTGGAGTGGTTCAACTCGGTGCAGCCGCTCATCCAGATCGGGACGCACGGATGGGTGTCCCACCCCGACTACGCACTGGGCACGCTGATGGTCCTGAACGTGTGGACGTTCGGCTCCCCGATGATCATCTTCCTTGCCGGATTACGGCAGATTCCGGAGATGTACTACGAGGCGGCCAGTATCGACGGCGCGAGCAAACGGCGGCGATTCATCTCGATCACCATTCCGATGCTGACGCCGATCATCTTCTTCAACCTGGTACTGCAATTGATCAATGCGTTCCAGACGTTCACCCAGTCCTACATCATCTCGAACGGGACCGGCGGGCCGGTGGATTCGACCCTGTTCTACACGCTCTATCTGTACCAGCAGGGATTCCGCAACCTGGATATGGGATACGCCTCGGCAATGGCGTGGTTGCTCCTGATCATCATCGCGGCCATGACGGCGATCAACTTCTTCGTCTCCCGGTATTGGGTGTTCTACAATGACTGATTCCACGACCCGCCAACCGGGCGCGGCGGCGGTCCAGGCAGCAGTGGGCCAGGCGACGATCGAGCGGACGCCGGCGCTACCCGATCCTGCCGCGGGAGTTCGGACTCCAGCGCCGCGCAGGCCCATCGGGCCGATCGTGCGGCGGGCGGTCAAGCATGTGCTGCTGGTGATCTTCGGTGCGCTGATGATCTACCCGCTGCTGTGGATGGTGGCCTCCTCGTTCAAACCCGACGCGCTGATCTTCCGCGAGCCGGGACTGATTCCCACCGAGTTCACCGTGGAGAACTACCGCCACGGGTGGAACGCTTTGTTGCACCCCTTCTCCCACTATCTGATCAACTCCGCGATCGTGGTGGCCGGGGCGGTACTGGGAAACCTGGTGTCCTGCTCCCTGGCGGCCTACGCTTTCGCGCGGTTGAACTTCAGGCTCCGCGGCCTGTGGTTCGCGATCATGCTGATGTCCATCATGCTGCCGATCCACGTGATCATCGTGCCCCAGTACGTGCTGTTCTCGGAACTGGGATGGATCAACACCTTCCTGCCCCTCATCGTGCCGAAACTGCTGGCCACGGACGCGTTCTTCGTGTTCCTCATGGTGCAGTTCTTCCGGGGTATCCCCAAGGAACTGGATGAGGCCGCCCGGATCGACGGCGCAGGCCACCCGCGGATCTTCGTGCAGATCATGTTGCCGTTGTCGGCACCGGCACTGGCCACCACCGCGATCTTCACCTTCATCTGGACCTGGAACGACTTCTTCTCGCAGTTGATCTTCCTGACCAACCCAGACATGTACACGGTGCCCATCGCGCTGCGCACCTTCCTGGACTCCACCGGGCAGTCCTCCTGGGGGGCGATGTTCGCGATGTCCATCCTCTCCCTCATCCCCCTGTTCATCGTGTTCCTGTTCGGGCAGCGGTACCTCGTCCGAGGAATCGCCACCACCGGGATCAAATGAGCCTCCTGAGTCCACCACCGTGGCGGACCCGCGTCACCGCCCGACCCATGTCCTGACGCACAACGAAGTGAGAATCCGAAGGAGAACCGAGATGACAAGGACACGCATCGCTCGCGGGCGCACGGTGCGCCTGGCGGCGGTCGCCGCAGCCGGTGCGCTGGTACTGGCCGGCTGCGGCCAGGCGGAGAACCTGCCCGACGACGAGCCGGCGGGACCGGACCCGGTGGAGGAAGCCGAGGAGGCCGGCGCCGAGAGCGAGGGGGAACAGGTCACGATCCGCTTCTCCTGGTGGGGGTCCGACACCCGCCACCAGATGAACCAGGACCTCATCGACGCCTTCGAGGTCGAATACCCCCACATCAGCGTCCAGCCCGACTACACCGATTGGGGCGGCTACTGGGACAAACTCGCCACGCAGACAGCCGGCGGGGACACCCCGGACGTGCTCATGCAGGAGGAGCGCTACCTGCGCGAATACGCCTCCCGAGGCGTGCTCGCGAACCTGAACGAGTACGACATCGACACCTCCGCGATCGACGAGACGCTCCTGGGCAGCGGCGAGTTCGACGGCGGTCTGTGGGGGCTGGCCACCGGCGGCAACGTGCGTGCGATGATCGTGGACCCGGTGGCGTTCGAGGACGCCGGGGTGGAGATGCCCGACGACACCACGTGGACCTGGGAGGACTACGCCGAGATCACCGAGCAGATCTCAGCCGCCACCCCCGACGGCGTATACGGCACCCAGGAGTACGGCTTCATCGAGCCTGACCTGGCGATCTGGCTGCGTCAGCACGGGCAGAACCTATGGAACGAGGCCGGGGAGATCGGCTTCGACGCCGAGTTGATGGCCGAGCGCTGGCAGATGTCCCTGGACCTGATCGAGTCCGGAGCCGCCCCCTCGGCCAGCGAATCCCTGGAACTGGCCGCCGGTGGCCCGGAGCAGTCCCTGGTGGCCACCAACAACGGTGCCATCTCGATGTTCTGGACCAACCAGTTGGAGACGCTGGCCAGCGTCTCCGGCCGGGACCTGCAACTGATGCGCTACCCCGGGGAGAGCCAGTTCGAACGCACCGGTGTGTTCTTCAAACCGGCGATGGCCATCTCGATGTCGGCCGACAGCGACCACCCCGAGGAGGCGGCCCTGTTCATCGACTGGATGCTCAACAGTCAGACGGCCGGGGAGATCCTGCTCACCGACCGCGGCCTGCCGGCGAACCTGGAGGTCCGGGAGGCGATCCTGGACCAGCTGTCCGACTCCGAACAGCAGGCGGCCGATTGGATCACCGAGGTCACCCCGGACATCGTGGACGCCACCCCGTCCCCGCCGACCGGCGCGGGTGAGGTGGCCAGCCTGCTGGAACGGCTCAACGAGCAGGTGCTGTTCGGCCAACTCGACCCGCTGCAGGCCGCGGAGCAGTTCATCGAGGAGGCAACCGCCATCACCGGCGACTGACCGGCGGGGACGACCCGCACCTGCGGCATACCGCCGGGCGAGCACCAGGCTGCCGCGGCCAGGGCGCACCTGGCCGCGGCAGCACCGGGCAGCCGGACACCGGCGCCCGAACCCGCGCTAGCGCACCCCGGTGCGTATCCTGCGCACGAGGAGAAAGGGCAGAATCCCCCAGTGGCCACTATCCACGACGTTGCGAGGCGTGCGGGCGTG
>CALKWS010000358.1 GCA_938004115.1 uncultured Ruaniaceae bacterium | reverse complement strand
CGGTCCGCCTGGCCTGGGTGTCGATCGGCTTCTTCATCTCTGCGGTGATCCTGTTGCTGCTGACCATGGGCGATTCCAAGGCCATGCAGGCCTCGGTGGTGGAGAACATCCTCGCGATCGTGCCGCCGATCGCGTTCCTCCTCGCGGTGCGCACCACCAAGCGCCGTCCCAGTCCGCGCCACCCCTACGGGTACCACCGGGCGGTGGGCGTGGGACACCTGGTGGCGGCCACCGCCCTGTTCGGCCTGGGTGCTTATCTGGCCTTCGACTCCGTCGCCGGGCTGGTGGGCTTCGAACGGGCCTCGGTGGGGATCGTGGTGATCGGCGGGGTGCCGGTGTGGTCGGGCTGGCTGATGATCGCCGTGCTCGCCTACACGGTGGTGCCGCCAGTGCTACTGGGCCGGGCGAAGATGCCGCTGGCCCGGGAACTGCACGATCGGGTGCTGTACGCCGACGCGGAGATGAACCGGGCCGACTGGATGACCGGGGTGGGCGCCATCGCGGGCATCGTCGGCCTGGGGCTGGGGCTGTGGTGGGCCGACGTCGCCTCCGCCCTGTTCATCGCCGTCAACATCGTCCGGGACGGCTGGCGCAACCTGCGCGTCGCCGTCGGGGCGCTCATGGACGCCCGGGTGGAGACCTATGAGGGCGGCCAGCCCCACCCGCTGCTGGAGGAGATCGAGCAGACCGTGGCCGCGGTGCCCTGGGCCCAGGAGGCCCGTTCCCGCGTGCGTGACCAGGGGCACGTGTTCCACGTGGAGTCCCTGATCGTGCCGGTCGAGGGCCACACCCCCACGCTCGCGGAGTTGGCCGAGGTGCGGGAGTCGATCATCGATCTGGACTGGAAGGTCGACGACGTGATCGTGGCCCCGGTGGAGGAGTTGCCGGTGCAGTTGCTGCCCGGGGAGCACGACGACGAACACAGCGATGACTACGACGCCACCTCCTGAGCGTCGCTGGGTCGGTTCCCGGCTCACGGCGCAACGCGTGGCAGGGTGGGCGGTATGGACTTCCGTATCTTCATCGAGCCCCAGCAGGGGGCCTCCTATGAGGACCAACTGACCCTGGCCCGCGCCGCCGAACGGCTAGGGTTCTCCGGCTTCTTCCGCTCCGACCACTTCCTCGCGATGGGCGACCGCGACGGCCTGCCCGGGCCCACCGACTCCTGGGTGACCCTGGCCGGGCTGGCACGGGAGACCGAGTCGATCCGGTTGGGCACCCTGGTGACCTCGGCGACCTTCCGCTACCCCGGCATGCTCGCGGTCCAGGTGGCCCAGGTCGACGCGATGTCCGGTGGCCGGGTGGAACTGGGCCTGGGCACCGGATGGTTCGAGGCCGAGCACGCCGCTTACGGGGTGCCCTTCCCGGCCAAACGGTTCGGGATGTTCACCGAGCAATTGCAGATCATCACCGGGCTGTGGAACACACCGGTGGGCGAGCGGTTCTGCTTCGATGGCGAGTACTACCAACTCACCGACTCCCCCGCTCTGCCCAAACCGGCACAGGCGCAGGTGCCGATCATCATCGGTGGCAGCGGTCCCCGGCGCACCCCCGCGCTGGCAGCCCGGTTCGCCACGGAGTACAACGCCAGCTTCCCTCCGCTGGAGGATCTGCCCGGGATGTACCAGCGGGTGCGCGCCGCCTGCGCCGACGCCGGGCGTGACCCGGCCGACCTCACCTACTCCGCCGCGCTGGTCACCGTGGTGGGAACCGACGAGGCCGAGTTCACCCGCCGGGCCGCCGCGATCGGGCGGGAACCCGACGAGCTGCGCCGCAACGGCCTGGCCGGCACCGTCGACGAAGTCCTGCAACGTATCGACGCCTTCGCCGAGGCCGGCACCGAGCGCTTCTACCTGCAGATCCTGGACATCGGCGACGTGGAGCACATCGAACTGATCGCCCAGCAGGTGCTGCCGGCGGTGACGTCCTGATGCGGTACCGGCAGACCAGCACCCACCCCGAACCCGGGACGGTGGACTCGCTGACGATCGTGCCGGTGCTGCCCGATGGCACCCTGGGCGGGCTGCTACCCGCAGTGGACGACGACGGCGCGCCCGGCGGGGCGCAGGAGTCCGGCTCAGGTGGTGCTCACCCGGGCGCTCCCGGTGCACCGGGCACGGGTGACCCGGCAGAGGTGGCCGGGGTGCCGCTGACCTTGCTCCACGGGCCGGTGCAGGGCCCGGACTGGCAGCAGGCGGTCCGACAGATGGGCGCCGACGTGGGCTTTCACGTCGAGGAGGTGCACGTGGTGGCCGCGGAGGGACTGCCCGAGGCGCTGCACCTCATCGTGTGGGCGGTGGGCGAGGTGCAGGCCGAGGCCGGCCCGGATGCTGCCCGGCTGCACTGGCTGAGCCCGGATGAGTTGCGCCGTCGGGTCTCCCCGGAGATCGGCATGATCCCCGGTGGTGCTTCAGCGGCGTGGATCGTCGCGGACGTCGCCGCCACCATCGCCCGGCGCAACTAACTCGATAGCCACCTCACGTGGAGACGATGTATCCCGGCTGACCGGCAAGGTCAGCCAGTGTGTCACCGGCAAGGTCATCGAGGATCTGGCGCAGAGCGGGATCCGCGCTGCGCGTTCGCAGTTGATCCGCAAGGGCCGCACCCGACAGCCACCTCGCGCGCGCCATGCGGAACTATGTCCGCGACCGCTTCCCCTCGAACGGTCAACGTCACCCGCTCACCTGCTCGCACGGCATCGAGGACCCGCGCGGTCTCATTCCGCAACTGTCGGACACCGACTCTCATGTGCTACATAGTGGCACCCGTGAGTCACGTCATGCGTGGGTCGCGGCGCGGATATCCGTCTTGGGGAAGTCGTCTCCCTTGAACAGCAGGGGTGCGTCATGGACGCGGGCGGTGGCGTAAGCGAGGCAGTCGCCGTAGTTGAGGGCGGCAGGATGGCGCCCTTTCCCGAATCGTCGCCATGCCTCGAACGCGACCTGGGCATGGGTAGCGTCGAAGGAAACAATGTCGTCGATCGCGCCCGCCACGAGCAGTTCAAGGTCACGCGTGGCATCAGGACCCTGCCGGGCCTCCACGACG
>CALKWS010000357.1 GCA_938004115.1 uncultured Ruaniaceae bacterium | reverse complement strand
TACTCTCCGTCTAGTGACATGGCACTGGTCTACACCATCCCCCGGGGAGGTAAGGAACCGCGATGCGTGCTGGTAGTTACGCGGTGGTCGACGGCGTGGCCTATCCCTTGGTCCGTTACGAAGGTTATGAGGATGCGCCTATGCGGGTTGAGGCGCCGCACGATCAGCCCTGCCCGCCAGGCTTCTCCAGGGCGGCGACCGGCTGGGAACGACGGGTGCTGCCGGAGGAGATCACCGAGATATTCCAGGTGTGCACCACCGCACGGCACCGGAACCGGCCGGTGATCGTCAACGGTGTGAGCGGCAGCCACGCCTTCATCGAGTACCCCGGCGCGGATGCGCGCACGGCCCCGGAACTGACACATCTGCGTTCGGGACGTGAGGGAGCGTTCCGGGACATGGTCGGCATCGATGAGTTAACCGACGTGATCGAGCAGGAAGTGCCGTTGCCCGTGCCGCCGAGCGGCTCGTCGTGGCTCTCCGACCAGGTGCGCGCCGGCCTGTACGCCCTGTTCGAGGGCGTCACCTATCCGGCTTCGGCGGACCGGTCCGGGGTGCGGCTATGGCACCCCCGGGCGGAGGCCGCTCCCCCGTTCTTCGAGCAGCGACGCAACGGGGAATGGGAATGGCGCGTGGGGTTCGATGAGGTCACCGCCCTGACCTATGTGGAAACCACGGCCCGGTGGAGGGGCAACCCGATCACCGTGGAAAGGGTGCGCGGGGATCGTGCCGAGATCTGCTACGTCGGCAATGACATCGACGCCGGACCCGACTTGCAGTACGAGCCGCACGGCGTCTGGCGCGGCGCCGTGCCGGTGCACGATCTGACCCACGTGATCCAACTGCCCCGCGACGTGCACTGGTCAGTCCGGAACTAACCAGACTCGACCGGCAGCACCATGGGGGCCTCCCGCTTCGGTAGACAGTCAGCAGGATTGATGATGGTCTACATGGGAGTGATGGCAGATGGCATCAACGCGCAGGAAGTTTTCAGATCAGTACAAGGCTGAGGCTGTGGAGTTGGTGAAGACCTCGGGTCGGCCGGTGGCGGAGATTGCCCGGGACCTGGGGATCAATGATGGAACACTAGGGAATTGGGTGCAGTCGGCGAAGAAGCGTGGGGAATTCACCGAAAAGCCGTTGGAGATCGACGAGCGTGCGGAGTTGAAGGAACTACGCGAGGAGAATCGTCGGTTGAAGATGGAGCGGGAGGTGCTAAAAAAGCCGCGGCGTGGTTTGCGAAGGAGAGCATGTGAGGTTCGCCTTCATCCAGGAGTTGGATGAAGAAGAACAACGCAAAGCACGCGCCGAGCGGATTCCGGTGTCGCTGATGTGTGAGGTGTTGGAGGTGTCCCGCAGCGGTTTTTACGCCTGGGCCAAAAGAGGGCCATCGGCTCGGGAAAAAGAAGATGCCGAACTGAGGGCGATCATCATTGACATTCACCAGAAGCACAAGGGCCGGCTGGGGATTGGGCGCTTGGTGGTGGAGTTGGCCAAGTTGGGCCGGTTCCACTCCCACAAGCGGGTGCGCCGCCTGGCCCGGGCCGCGGGATTGCGCTGCGTGCACCCCCGCCCGTACCGGGCAGCCACGGTGCGCGCCAAGGGCGCTTCGTTCGGGCTGGTGGACCTGGTGCGCCGTGAGTTCGTCCCCGCCGGGCCGAACCAACTCTGGTACACCGACATCACCTACATCCGCTGCTGGGACCGGTGGGCCTATCTGGTGGCCATCATCGATGGGTATTCCCGCAAAGTGGTCGGCTGGTCACTGGCGGATCATATGCGAACCAGTTTAGTCACCGACGCCTTATCGATGGCGATCGACCAGCAACGCCCCGGAATCGGTGAATGCGTGATACACAGCGACCGCGGCAGCCAGTTCACTAGTTCTGAGTTCAGAGAACTAGCCTTCGCGAACGGCATCATCCCCTCGGTGGGCCACACCGGCAGTTGTTATGACAATGCGATGGCCGAATCGTTCAACGCAACCATCAAGAAGGAACTCATCCACCTGCACACCTGGCCCACGATCGCGAAGTTGAAGACCGCGCTCTTTGAGTATATTGAATCCTACTATAACCGCATTCGGCCCCATACCAGTATCGACAACCGAACACCTTGCGAAATGGAGAACTATTACCGTCAAGAACTTGACAACGAAATACGCTTAGCGGCATAATTCAAGTGTCTACAAAAGCGGTAGTCCTCCACTCATTGCGGTGGACCCGAACCATCGGACGATCGCGGTCTCAAAGACGCTGGCTGATTCCGAGTACGCACGACTAGATGGCCGCCCATTAGCAGCACCACACCCTCACAGCGCTATGCCGTCGCGCGATGTGCTCGAGCGCGCCTGGGCGCGTTTCACGACAGCCGAAGCCGCCCGCTGAGATCGGTTTCCGTCCAGACACGTCACGCGGGGCTTGCCAGAGTGTTGAGCGGCCGCTCAAACGACGACCGGCATCGTCCTACTTCCTCGCGACGTGGAATGACGAGCCATCCAGCAGCGTTACTCTCATGCGAGTAAGAACACGCGGTGCACCATCGCGCCGCTCGGAGTGAATTGGAGAAGCGCGTGACCCATCGGGCGTTCGTGATCGCCGGGTCGGAGGCCACCGGCGGGGCCGGCATCCAGGCCGACCTGAAGACCTTTCAACAACTCGGCGTCTACGGCACCGGGACCATCACCTGCATCGTCTCCTTCGACCCCAACAACGACTGGGCGCACCGCTTCGTGCCGATCGAGCCCCAGGTGATCGCCGATCAGATCGAGGCCGCCACCTCCACCCACGACCTGGACGTGGTGAAGATCGGCATGCTGGGCACCCCGGCCACCATCGACACCGTGGCCAAGGCGCTCGCGCAACGGTCCTTCACCCACGTGGTGCTCGACCCGGTGCTGATCTGCAAGGGCCAGGAACCGGGCGCCGCGCTGGACACTGACAACGCCCTGCGTGAGCAGATCATCCCGCACGCCACGGTGGTCACCCCGAACGTCTTCGAGTCCAAGACACTGGCCGGCATGGACAGCATCGACACCGTCGATGACCTCGCCGAGGCGGCCCGCCGCATCCACGCCCAGGGCCCCCAGTACGTGCTCGCCAAGGGCGGGGTGGAACTGCCCGGACCGGACGCCGTGGACGTGCTCTACGACGGCACCGACATCCACGTGTTCTCCGCCCCGAAGGTGGGCCAGGAACGCGTCTCCGGCGCCGGCTGCACCCTGGCTGCGGCCATCACCGCCGAACTCGCCAAGGGCGCCGACGTCCGCGACGCGGTGCAGACCGCCAAGGATCTGGTGACCGACGGCATCCGCGGCCGCCTGACCGCCAACACCCCCTTCGATGTCGTCTGGCAGGGCGCGCAGGTGCCCGCCGCCACCTCCTGACACCCGAAGCCCGAGCACCGGGCCGGTGGCCGAGCCCACGGTCTGCGCTCGGGCCCCACGGGTGCAATCGCGACCTGCCCGCAGGAAAAACCGTGGCGTGGCGGGCCAACGGCCGTAGACTGCCCGACGGCGTACCGAGCCACTCCCTGTGAGTCGCCCGGTGCGCCGGGCAGCGTGGCCCGATCCATCCGATCCGTGCCAGGAGTTGCCCATGAGCGTCGACGACCAACCCGCGCCGCCCGCCCAACCAGCCGACGGCGACACCGCGCGCCCGGCAGACGGCGCCCCCGAGCAGCCAGAGACTCTCACCCCCCAGGTGAAGCTCGTGATCGGCGTGCTGCTGGCGGCCGCGTTCGTGATGATCCTGAACGAGCCCTC
>CALKWS010000356.1 GCA_938004115.1 uncultured Ruaniaceae bacterium | reverse complement strand
ACGTCAAGGAGATGCGGCGCGCCGCGGAGGCGGATCGGATCGAGGCCTACCTGTGCTGCGGTCGCGGCGCCGAGGTGATCGGGCAACTGCGCGGGACGCTGGAGCAGGACCCGCTGGATGAGCGAACCTGGCGCCAACTCATGCTCGCCCTGGACCAGGACGGCCGGCGCAGCGAGGCTCTGACCGCGTACCACCGGGCCCGAGAGGTGTTCATCGAGGAACTCGGCACCGAGCCCGCAGAGGCGTTGGCCCGGACGCACCTGGCCTTGCTCGAGGCGGACGGCCAGAGCATCACTACTGCGCGGCCAGAGCACGCAGCACCCGGGAAGCAGCACCAGCGGAGCGCGACGGGCGAGGCGGGCCGGGCCGGCGAGGCGGTCGGCGGCGGCAGAGCGGAAGGACCGGGCCAGCCTCATGTGGGCCACCCTGCCGCCCTGGTTGGCCGTCGCCACGAGATCGCCCTGCTCACCGGCGCCTGGGCCGGGCCCGGGCTACAGGTCGCGACGGTGAGCGGGCCGCCGGGGATCGGCAAATCGTGGCTCGCCGCGACCTTCGCCGAGCGGGCGGCCGGCGACCCGTCCGACGTGCTTTCCGGTTACTGCCCGCGCGCGGTGACCACGTCCTACCAGCCGTTCGTGGAGATGTTCCGCACCTGGCGACGGCAGGATCCGGAGAGCCATGTGGTGATCGGCGCCCTGACCCGCCACCACGCGGCAGGGCTCGCCCAGGTCCTCCCGGAGTTCACCCACATCAACGGGGACCAGCACGGGGCGGTCGCCGACCGGCGTACCGGTGCGGAGGACGACCGTTCCATGGAGGCATTCGCCGCCTGGCTGGAGATCATCTCCGCCGAACGGCGCAGGGTGCTGGTGATCGACGACGTGCACTGGGCCGACGAACAGACCGTGCTGCTGGTGCAACACCTGCTGCGCACCCCCCGCGTCGTGAACGTGCTGATCATCCTCACCGTCCGCGACCACGCCCTGAGCACCGCGCCGCAGGACGACGACGAACGCCAGGTGCTCGCCGAACTGCTCCTGCGACAGTCCCCCAAGGTGACCCACGTGCCACTGGGGCGGCTCGATGAGGAGGAGACCGCCGAGCTGCTCCGGCGGGAGGCCGACCGGTTCTGCACCGACCCGTTGCCCACCTGGACCGGGCCCTACGTGCGCGACGCCTCCGGTGGCAACCCGTTGTTCGTCGTCGAACTCACCCGCCACCTGCTCACCTCCGGAGCCACCACCTCCGAGCAGGTACCACCGTTGCCCACCGGGCTGCGGGAGGTGATCGACTCCCACGTACGGTCCCTGCCCTCCCGGGTGCAGGAGGTGTTGCGGCAGGCAGCGGTGATCGGGACTCAGTTCGAGACCCCGATCCTGGCCACGGTGGCCGATCTGGGCACCACCGAACTCGAGGCGATGCTCGTTGAGGCGACCCGCGGGCGCATCATCGAACCGGATGACGACGGACTGATGCGGTACGTCTTCA
>CALKWS010000355.1 GCA_938004115.1 uncultured Ruaniaceae bacterium | reverse complement strand
CCCGCTGCCGACGGGTGGCCGCATCCGGTGGCCCGTCGCGGTGGAAGGCGCTGCGCTGGAGCCGCAGCACCTCCGACATCGGGTGGGATGTGGTGGTGGCGCTCATACCTCCACCCTGCCCCGTGAGGGGCCCGGGCGCCAAATGTCAGGTGGCCATCAAGGCGGTCGCGGCGATGGCCGACGACGACGCTGCCCAGCCGCGGCGAATCTCACCCAGCGCTGGGCTGCTCGGGCGATGCCTCCGGCAGGGTGTCCAGCCCATTGGTGTCCACTGGCGCTACGTGAGGGTGTCGGCTTCGGCCCCCGGCCGGGTTCCCGGGTCCGAATCAGCGGGCCAGTCCGGCACAGCACTACCCGGGATCCGTGTCTCTCCCCCTTCCTTCCAGGCACCGCGCAACGCATCGATATCGGCGATCGTCACGGGCGGTCTGGCGCCTTGACGTAACGCGAAGCCCACCGCCGCACGCTTGGTCGGCAGGTTGTACCGCGCCATCACCCGGGCGACGATTTCCTCGTCGATATCGATGTTTGTGCGTGCCACCAACGATACGCATCGAGTCGGCGATCGGCCGGTACGGGCATGGTGCCCCAGCGCCGGCGACCGCGCCCTCAGGCCTGTTGGACCTCGGTGCCGGTCCTCAGGCCCGGTGGACCTCGGTGCCGGCCACGCGGGTGGCGACCACCGCGTCGTCGTGCCAGTCCACCGTGTCGGCCCCACCGGTGACGCGTTCGGTCAGCCCCAGGAGCGCGGCCGGGTTGGTGGTGGCCATGGCGTGCAGGTCCTCGTCGGTGAACGGCAGATGCGCGCGCGCCCAGGCTAGTCCGTGACGCAGTGAGTGGCCGGACCCGGCGAGCAGGTGCGTGCCGGCCAGGGTGAGGCGTCCGTCGTCGTGCACGGTGACCGCTCCGCCCACCGGGGTGCGGTACTCCCCCGGCGCCACCCCGGCCAGGGCCACCGAGTCGGAGGTCAGCACACTGCGCCGGATCCCCTTGGCCCGGATCATGGCGGTCAACGTGTCGGCCGGCAGGTGGTGCCCATCGGGGATGAACATCGCCGTCAGCGAATCGGCGGCCAGTTGCGCCCAGATGTGGTTGGGGTGGCGCGGAAGCACCGGATAGGTCCCGTTCCCCAGGTGGGTACTCAGCGTCGCACCCGCCTGCACGGCGGCGTGCACGTGCTCCGGTTCGGCGGCACTGTGCCCCACCGAGACGCGGACCCCGCGGGCCACCGCGCCGGCGATGTACTGCGCGCTGCCGGCTCGTTCGGGGGCCAGGGTGACGATGCGCACCAGGCCCTCGGCGGCCTGCTGCCACCGCTCCAACTCGCCCAGGTCCGGGTCCCGCAGGTGGGCCACGTCGTGCGCACCTCGGGGACCGTCGTCGGCCGCCAGATAGGGGCCTTCCACGTGCACTCCGGCGATGCTGTGGGCGATCAACGGATCGCTGCGGCGGGCGGCGGCGATCTGCGCCAGGCTGTGGCGGATCTTCTCCTCACCGGCGGTGATCACCGTGGGCAGATAGGTCGTGACACCTTCGGCCCACAGCGCGCGGGTCAGGTCGATGACTGTCTCGGGCGTGACGTCATCGGCGTTGACGTCGAATCCGGCGTACCCGTTGACCTGCAGATCGATCAGGCCCGGTGAGCGGCGATGGTCCACCCGGTCAGTGTGCCCCACCCCGGTCAGCGCACCTCACCCCGGTCGGCGGGGAAGTCGGCCGGCAGGTTGGCCGCGGCGCCCTCGTCGAGGAACAGGTACATCCGCTCGTGGGTGCGCAGCGCGGTCGCGGGGACCTGCTCGGTGAGTTCCCCGGTCAGGGCGGCGCCCACCGCGTCGGCCTTGGCCTCACCGAGGACGGTGCACACCAGCGCGGCGCCGCGCATGATGGCTGGCACGGTCATGCTCAGCGCGTGGGTGGGTACGTCGTCGAGGCTGGGGAAAAGTCCCTCATCGACCTGCTGTTTGCGGGAGGCGTGGGTCAGTGCCACCTCGCGCACCGCGGCCGGGTCCTCGAAACTGGTGTCGCCGGGTTCGTTGAAGGCCAGGTGCCCGTTGACGCCGATACCCAGGCAGACCAGGTCGATCGGCCCATCCTGGAGTACCTGGGTGTACCGTTCGATCTCCTCCTGGCTGGTTCCGTCGGTGCGGATCCGGTCCAGTCCGGCCTGCGCCTGCTCGGGCAGACGGTCGGCCAGCCACTGGCCGAACGCGGCCCGGTGCTGCGGGTCGATGCCGCGGTACTCGTCCAGGTGCAAGGAGGTGACCTTGGTCCAGTCGATGTCTGGGCTGCTGGTCAGCGTACGGATCATCGCGTCCTGGGAGGGCGCGCTTGCGAAGACGACCCGTGCCTGGCCACGCTCGCGCAGAGCTTCGCGCAGCACCTGTGCTGCGACCTCGCCTGCGCGGCGCCCGGCTTCGGCTTCATCGGGCGCAATTGTCACAGTGCCCGCGGCGGGCACGACGTCACTGGCGGACATGGTTCTCCATCTACTGATATTCTTGATGCAATCGGTTGCAGGAACCGTACCTAATGTCGAACGCCAAACGCAAGCATGGCCGCGCGTAGGAGGGCACTGATGGTTTCCAAGGATGCACGCACCCACCTGGAGTCAGTGGTACTCCCGTTCTGGCTGACCCACGGCATCGATGAGGACGCCGGCGGGTTCTTCACCTGTTTCGACAACCGGGGCCGGCAGCGGGTGTCCACCGACAAGTTCACCTGGTCCCAGGGCAGGTTCGTGTGGCTCCTCTCCCGGGCGGCCGATCTGGCAGGTCGGGGCTTGCTCGACGTGGATGCGGCCCAGGCCCTGAGGTGGGCCGAGCGCGGCGCGGAGTTCCTCCTCGAGCATGCGGTGCAGCCCGACGACACCACCCGGTTCGTGGTGGGCCGGCACGGCGGGGACCCGGAGTCGCAGGGGCAGCCCGACCGCAGCGTGTACGCCGACTGGTTCGTGGTGATGGGCCTGGCCGAACTGGCACGGGTGAGCGGTGAGCCGCGGTGGCTGGATGCGGCCATGCCGGTGCTGCACCGGGCGCGCGCCGATCACCTGGCCGGCACCGCCCCCACACCCCCCTACGCCGTCCCGGAGGGCCACAGCGCCTACGGGCCGAAGATGATCCTGGCGAACACGCTGCTCGTAGTAGCCCAGGCCGCCACCGCGCTGGACCGGCACCTTCGCACCCGGGACCTGCTGGCGCAGTCCGTCCAGGAGGTGCTCTGGCACCGGCAGCCCGACGGCACGTTCTCCGAGATGCCCGGGCCGGATGCCGCCAGCCTGGTACATCGGCACCGGGTGCCGGGGCACGCCATCGAAGGGCTGTGGGTGCTGCTGGAGGCGTTGGACGTCTTGCAGGACGATCGGGACCGCACTCCCCTGCTGGAGTCGGTGCCGGCGCTGTGCGAGTTGGGCTGGGATCGGGAGTTCGGCGGGTTGCTGCGGTACACCGATGCCACCGGGCCCGTGCAGCCCAGCGGGACGACGCAGGGCACCGCGTATGAGGAACTCGTGGCAGCAACGTGGTCGAGCAAGCTCTGGTGGGTGCACTCCGAGGCTGCCGCGACCACGGCGATCGCTGCCTACCGATTCGGCGATGACCGGGCGCTGCCATGGTTCGACCGGATCTGGGACTACACCCTGCGCACCTTCCCCGGGGGCGAGGAGGGCGCGGAGTGGATCCAGATCCGCGACCGTGAGGGCCGCCCGCTGGACCAGGTGGTGGCGCTGCCGGTGAAGGACCCGTTCCACATCGCCCGCAACCTGATGCAGATCATCGAGTTGCAAGCCACGCGGTCCTGACCGGCCAGGTGTAGTCCAGCCGGTCTGACCGGCAGGGTGCATCCGCAGCCGGTCTGACCGGCCGGGTGCTACTCGGCAGCGGTGCGCTCAGCGCGGCGGGGGCCCCACCGTGCCACGGATGGCCAGTTCCCCGTGCAACGTGACGTCCTTGGCCTTCTCGCCGGTGATGAGCCGGTGGAGCAGTTCGACCGCCTGGAAACCTAGTTCGGCGAACGGGGCCGTGACCGTGGTCAGGCTCGGCGTCATGGTCTGCGCCAGCAGCACGTCGTCGCAGCCCACGATGCTCCGGTTCTGCGGGACCTGTTCGCCGAGGTCGTTCAGCCCGGCGATCACGCCGGCAGCCACCTGGTCATCGAACGCGAACGCTGCGGTTGCCCCGGAGTCGACTAGTTCCTGGGCGGAGGCCCGGCCGTCCCGGAACTGCGCCTCCAACGGCCCTATCTCGACCAGTTCCACCGATTCGTTCCCCGCCCAGGACCGGATCGCCTCGGCCCGCCGCGTTGCCGCCCAGGAGCCGGCCGGCCCGCGCAGCAATGCGAACTTGCGGTGCCCCAGCCCGTGCAGGTGACTCGCCGCCTTCTGGAGGGCGCGGGAGTTGTCCACCACCACGGTGGGCACGCCCCGTACCGCGCGGTTGACCACCACGCTCGGCACTCCGCGGAGCAGTTCCTTGACTTTGGTTCCGGGCAGGCGGGGGGAGGCGATGATCA
Source organism: uncultured Ruaniaceae bacterium (assembly GCA_938004115.1). Classification (GTDB taxonomy): domain Bacteria; phylum Actinomycetota; class Actinomycetes; order Actinomycetales; family Beutenbergiaceae; genus CALKWS01. The sequence goes on along the minus strand of CALKWS010000355.1, from coordinate 7,882 downwards.
GCCCGTCCACCTGGGGGCGGATGCGGCGCACCAGGTCCTCTTCGGCGGTCGCGCTGCGTTCGGAGTCGATGAGGACGACGTCGGTGTCGTACTGGGCCGAGGCGTGCTGCACCGCGCGGACCAGCGGCGGGAAGAACGGGTTGGTGATGTCCGGGACCATCAGGCCGTACAGACCGGTGCGCCCCGTGGCCAGTCCCCGCGCCGCCCGGTTCGGGGAGTAACCCAGTTCCTGGGCCTTGCTGAGCACCCGCTCGCGCACACTGGCCTTGACCAGGTCCGGCCGGGAGAACGCGCGGGATACGGTGGAGGCCGAGACACCCAGATCCTCAGCGATCGAGTAGATCGTCACCTGCTTCATTACTACCTTCCCCTTGTGCTCCGGCCCGCCCCGAACTGGGCCGGCAATCCATGCTAACGCGGAGACCGCTCGGCAAATCCGGGATTAACGCCGGGATCTCGCCGAAATCACAAGAGCCGGATCGTGCTGTGCAGGCCTATGGTCGTGGACCGGATTACCGGTCCCAAGGCGCCGGGCGTCACGTCGCCCAACCTCCTGAGCATACTCTGCGACCGGTTGCAACACAGCACCTTGACAAGGGTGCGTCGGCTACTTACCGTGGCCGGGAAAAGGATTTCTAGACCACGGTGCGCCGCAGCACTACGGCAAGGAAGGACAGTGTGGACCTCGTCGAACGCGCGACGCGCGCCGGGCATCACCGCCCCGGCGCACATGCACCGTGCGCGAACGTGGGCACCACGGTCCTTCCTCGCGCCGCCATACGGTGCCCCCGCGCAGGAGGGACCGCGCGCCCGCGCCGCCGAGATCAAACCGTTACGCAAGGCGGCGCTCAGTACGTTGACAGTGTCGCCAGGGCCTCATTAGCCTGCTTGAAACCGATTGCAAGAAATCGCTATCTTGCCCGGAGCTTCACCCAATGATGGAGGATCATATGAAGCGCTCGAAGTTCGTCACCGCGACCGCAGCCCTGGGAGGTGCAGCCCTGCTCCTCGCCGCGTGCGGCAACGGCGACGCGGACGCCGAGGTCGGCGTCCCCGACAACCCCGAGGAGGTCTCCGGCAGCATCACCGTGTGGACCTATCCGCTCGCCACGGTCGACTCCCTCAGTTGGTGGGAGCCCCACGTGGAGCGGTTCAACGAGGAGTACCCCGACGTTGAGGTCGAGATGGTCATGCAGGCCTTCCAGAACCGTGAGGAGGCTCTGGTCACCGCGATCGCCGGGAACAACGCCCCGGACGTGGTCTACTTCAACCCGGACTTCATCCCGCAGTACGCCGACGAGGATCTGCTGCTGCCCCTGGATGACCTGCGGGACGACTGGGACACCGCGTTCATCGACTCTTCCCTGGAGGCGATGACGTGGGACGACACCCTGTACGGCGCTCCCCTGCTGATGCAGATCATGAGCGCCTACTGCAACATCGAGGTCATGGAAGAGTCGGGGGTGGAAACCTGCCCGACCACGTGGGATGAGTTCCGCGAAGCAGCACCGCAGTTCGTGGACGCTGGCTACTACGCCACCGAGTACTCCGGAACCAGCACGCTGAACCACACGTACTACAAGTTCCTGTGGCAGGCCGGCGGGGAGGTGCTCAACGAGGACCTGACCGCCGCGGCGTTCAACAGCCCGGAGGGCCTGGAGGCGCTGGAGTTCATCAAGGAGATGGCCGACGAGGGCTGGGTCCCCACCGAGCCCTTGAGCGTCAGCGAAACCTTCGAACAGAGCCAGGCCGGTCAGGGCAACGTGGGCTACATCGCGGGCGCGAACCTCGGCGAGCACCGCACCACGATCGATGCGGAAAACATGGAGATCGTGCCTCCGATGAGCCACGTGGAGCAGGTCGCCTCCGGTTCGGTGGGAGCCTGGTCCATCTTCAACACCACCGACTCCCCCGAAGCCGCCCAGGCATTCGTGCACTTCCTGTCCGACCAGGAGTTCATCGAGGAGTTCATCGCCGACTCCGGGTTCCTGCCGCCGCGCGAGGACGTGGACATCGAGACCATCTTCGCCGACGACCCGCAGACGGCCGAGGGCGCACAGTACCTCGACACGGTCCGCACCGGTGTGATGCACCCGCAGGCCCGGGAGATCATCGACACCATCCGGCCGCACATCCAGTCGGTCCTCCTCGAGGGCACCGATCCGCAGGACGCGCTCGACGCCGCCGAGGCGGAGGTCAACGCCCTGCTGGAGCGGGCCGGCTGACAACTAATCACGTACCGCGTGGTTCGGGGTCACTCCAAGTGGCTTCGAACCACGCGGTGCTGATGTGAAAGGCATCCTGATATGGCAGCAGTCGTCACCCCCGTGGATCAGCGCCCCACCAGCGATCCACCGCAACGCAAGAGGACCCCGCTGTGGCGGTCGAAGGGCGCGATGGTCGCCTATGTCTTCATCCTTCCGTACGTCCTCTTCTTCGCGGTTTTCCGGATCGCCCCCGCCATCTACGGCACGGTCCTGAGTTTCGGTGACTTCAGCCTGTCCGGTGCCTTCACCCTGGAGGGGCTGGACAACTACCGGCGGCTGTTCGCCGACTCCCTGTTCTGGAACGCCCTGCGGGTCACAGGCATCTACGCCGCGATCGCGATCCCCGTCACGGTGGCGATCTCGCTGGCGATGGCGCAGTTGTGCAACCGCGTGCTGCGCGGCATGTCCTTCTTCCGATCCATCTACTTCCTGCCCGTGGTGACCTCCCCGGTGCTGGCCGGGATCGTCTTCATCTGGATCTTCAGCGCCGACGGCCCCCTCAACTCGGGGTTGAGTATCTTCGGGCTGGAGTTGGGCAGTTGGCTGCAGAGCAGCGTTCTGGTGCTGCCCGCGCTGGCCCTGGTGAGCGCGTGGCTGAACTTCGGCTACAACATGCTCATCCTGCTCGCCGGGATGCTGGCGATCCCGGTCGACTACTACGAGGCCGCCGAGCTCGACGGGGCCTCCACCTGGCAACGATTCCGCAAGATCACCCTGCCGTTGCTCAAACCAGCGCTGTTCTTCGTGCTGATCCTGGAGACGGTGAAGTCCTTCCAGGCCTTCGACACGATCTACGTGATGACCGGCGGCGGACCGGTCCGCGCCAGTTACACGTTGACCTACATGATCTTCGACCAGGGCTTCGGCTACTTCGACTTCGGATACGCCAGCGCCACCGGCGTGGTGCTGCTGATCATCACCCTGATCTTCTCGCTGATCCAGCGGCGCATCCTCGGGAGGGACAACTGATGGCTGGGACGATGACTGCGCCAGCCCTCGATGAGGCCGGCGCGAACAAGAAACTCCGGCGCAAGTCGTCCGGACGCGGCACCTACGTGGTGCTGGGCCTGACCGCCCTGATCACCCTGTTCCCGTTCTACGCGATGGTGATCATCTCGCTGCAACCAGGCGTGGCGATCAGCATCCCCGACTCGCTGTTCCCCACCTCGATCTCGCTGGACTCCTACCGCGATGCGCTGGACAGCCAGAACATCCCCCAGTGGGCCTGGAACTCGGCGGTCTACTCGATCGTCTCCGTGGTGCTGGTGCTGCTGTTCGCCTCGATGGCCGGCTACGCCTTCGCCAAGAAGCGGTTCCTGGGCCGGGAGATGATCTTCTGGGTGTTCATCGCCATGCTGATGATCCCCTACCACCTGACGATCATCCCGCAGTACATCATCGTGGGAGAACTGGGCGGGCTGAACACCATGTGGGGCATGATCGCCCCCACCGTCGCCAACGCCCAGGCGATGTTCCTGATGCGTCAGTTCATCAAGGACGTCCCCGATGAGATCATCGACGCCGCACGCATCGACGGTGCCGGGGAGTTCCGGATCTACTGGTCGGTGGTGTTGCCACAGACCAAGCCCATCCTGGCCACGCTCGGCACCTTCGTGTTCCTGTGGCACTGGAACGACTTCCTCTGGCCGCTGGTCTCCCAGCAGTCGCCGGGCAACTACGTGCTCACCGTGGGGCTGAACACCCTGCAGGAACAGCAAGTACCCCTGGCCACCCTGATGGCCTCCGCCGTGGTGACGTTCATCCCGGCCCTGCTGGTGTTCATCTTCCTGCAGCGCTACTTCGTGCGCGGCGTGATGATGTCCGGCATCAAGTAGGCCTGGGCGATGGCTCCCACCGACAGCAATCACCGCCGCCGCTGGTGGCAGGACCATCTGGGCGCCAGGCCGGATCCGCACGGCCAGTGGCACCTGACCGATCATCCCGGGTACGCCGGTTTCGAGGTACCCGGACGGTTCCGGACACTGTCCCTGAGGTCCTACGGCAGCACGCTCGACGCCGAGTTCTTCCGGCCCGATCATGCCTCACCCGGGGCGGTGGTCATCGTGCCGTTCTACGACGCCCCCTCGGTGTTCGGCCGTCCCAGCCCCCGCACCGAGCGCACCGGGCGCGTTCCCCGGCACCCGCTCGGCACGGGCCTGGCCCGCGCAGGGCTCTCGGTCCTCGCGGTGCCCTGGTGGTTCGAGGCCCGGGCCACGCAGCACCCGGAGGCGGCGCGGGCCACCGACCTGGCCGGGCGGTACGGACCACCGGCCCGGGACCACGCCGAGCGGCTGCCGATGACCGCCCTGGGACGCAGTGTGGGCGACTTGATGCTGGCTGTCCGGGCGGTGCTCGCCGAGGGGCTCGCGGAGCAGGGCCGCCTGGGGGTCTTCGGCCATTCGCTGGGCGGGAAACTGTCCCTGCATCTGGGCGCGCTGGACCCGCAGGTCGACGCGGTCGCCTCTCATGAACCGGGGCTCGGCTTCGCCTACTCCAACTGGAGCGACCCCTGGTACCTAGGCGAGCACGTGCCCGCCGACCGCGATCAGGACGAACTCGCCGCGCTGGTGGCCCCCCGTCCCTTGTTGCTGGCCGGGGGCGGAGACTCCGACGGCGAGCACAACCGGCATCTGCTCGACGGCGTCAGTCCGGCATGGCCGGAAGGCACCGGGCCAGAGGTGCTGTTGCACAACAACGGCCACCCGATGCCCGGGCACGTGCTCGCCGCGTGCGCGTCCTGGCTGCACCATCACCTGGCCAGCGCCTGAGCGTCGGAAACTGGGCCGCTCCACGGACACACGGGGCCCGGACGTGTCTGTCCGGGCCCCGTGCGCTCCACCGGCGCGGTCAGCGACGCCTTACCAGCCGGAGCACTGACCGAGGGCAGGCCCGCTGATCTGGTTCGCTACGCCGTCGTCCGTCGGAGGTACCGCGTTGTCAGCACACCGCAACGGACCGCGGATCTCGTTACCGCTGACCACCGGCGCCGTCTCCCCCGCTGCCCCGGTCAGCGTCACCGGGCCGCGGACCTCATTGGCCCGCAACTCGACCGTTGCCGTTGCCTGATCGATGCTCACCGGGCCCCGGAACTGGCTGTCGCGGATCAGCACCTGCTCCGCACCGGTCACGGACACCGGGCCTCGCACGCTGGAGTCGGTGATGACCACCGCAGCCCCGGTTCCGATCTCCACTCCGCCGCGCAGATCGGCGTCCTGGATGCACACGCTGCCGGATTCGAACTCCAGCCCTCCGTTGTGCCGGCCCGTGATCGTCTCATCGCACACCCGGCCGGTGCCCGCCGGGACGAGGCTGAACAGATTGGTTCGATCGGTGAAGTAGAACGTGCCGTCCTCATGCACCGCCGAGTACCGCACACCTGTGGGCTCCAGCAGCGTGAAGTCGTGGGTGTCAGGATCGAAGGTGAACAACCGGGAGGCGGCGTTGCCGTAGATCAGTCCGTCGACGGGACTCTGCGCCATCTCCGAGACCCGTCCCCAGATGTTGGAGTTACGCAGGCCCGTTGCCACGCTGTTCACCACACGGCGTTCGTCCGGGTCGAACTCGAACATGGTCCCGGCATCGGTCATGCCCCACAGCCGGCCCTGGTCGTCGAAGGTGAGGGTGTGGATGATGTCGGCGCTCTCGTCCGGCACCACCGAGTCCACCAGTTCCTGCGCCTGGACGTCCCAGACGAACAACTCGGCCGGTCCGCTGGCCGGGGTGCTGTCGATGCCGCCGTGGATGGAGGTTCCGGCGTAGATCAACCCGTCCTGGTAGGCCAGGGAGACCACGCTGTGGTCGGGCACCACGTTGCGGTGCACCTGCGGCTCGCCTCCGGCGGGGTCGAAGATCACCAGCGCACCACCCAGTTCGCCATAGTTCGGAATCGTGGCGCCCACCGCCAGCCCATCGGCGTCGACGAGGTCGGAGACCCGGTCCTGGCCGGCCTCGCGGCCGATGGAGAACAGTTGTTCGGGGTTGGTGCCCCAGTCCCAGTCGGCGCTCACGTCCCCGGCGTGGAAACCGGCGCCGGAGTAGGTGCCCACTACCAGGTGGTCCCCCACAGTGGCGATCGCGTCACCCTGGTCCGGGCCGTTCAGGCCCTCGAGTTCACCGGTCTGGTGATCCAGGCGGGACATCAGCCCGGAACTCAGATAGGGCCCCACGTAGGGGTTACCGTCGGGGCCGAGGCCCAGGGACTGGATCGTTGCGGCGGCTCCCTGAATGGGGTACTCAACCACTTGACCGGCTCCGGTCTGCAGGTTGTGGAACCAGGCGGCCCCGTCGGCGCGGAACGCCATCAGGGTCACTCCGGGATAGTCCTCATCGTCCAGTTCCACCAGTTGCAGGGGGTGGCTGCCGGACTGCTCGCCGGCCAGGTCCGAGTCCTGCCAGCCGATGGAGAAGTCGGTGCGCTCCTGCAGGTCATAGCCGCGCACCTCGCTTCCCACGATGTAGTAGAACGCCCCATCGTGTGAGTCCTGCGACCACGTGCCCATCAGGCCGACGTCCTCGCAACACCAGTCCTGGGTCTGCAGGTCATAGATGGCCAGGTTGCGGGTACCTGACGGGGAGGTCCGCACGAACACCAGGTCGTCGTGCCGGGCGATCTCGTGGACGAAGTCCTTGCTCTCCTGGATGTGCGCGGGTAGTGGGATGTCCGTGATCTCCCCGCTCTGGGGGTCCACTTCGCGCAACGTCGGGTTGGTTCCGGTCCCCACCCAGAGCTTGCCGTCGATCTCCTCGAAACCCCAGGCGTAGGCGGACTGCTCATCGACCGTGCCGTAGTCATGGATGTCACCGGTGGCCGGGTCGTAGGAGTACACCTTGGCGTTGGGATAGGTGGTGCCGTAGAGGATGCCGTCGAGCATCAGCATCGACCGCAGGAAGTCCTCGCCCACCACCCGGGTGGCCAACTGCGTCACCTCTTGAGCGTGGGGGTCGTACCGAAACAGTGTGCCGTCGTTGGGCGAGCGCACCGAGAAGTAGAAGAGGTCGTTCTCCTCATCGACCACATGGCCGGCCGTAACGCTGTATCCCTCCATCTCGTGGCGATCGAGCAGGTCGCCGGTGTGCAGGTCAACCACGCTGAGGCTGACCGGCTGGCCGGAGTTGAACACGTAGGCGATCTCCCTGCCATCGCGCAGGGTGTGCAGGTTGGACTGGCTTGCGTTGACCGACTCCAGCGCAATGCCGTGGTCGATCACCTCGAATTCGTGCTCGGCCGCCGGCACGGGCTCGGGCTGTGCGTGTGCCGCCTGTCCGGTCCACGCCAGGGACAGGGACAGTGCGGCCACGGCTACAGCCGCGGTACCGGGACGTGACCGTTTCCGGTCCGATCTGGTTGCAGGGTCCACTATGACGATGCCTCCTTGAATCGCGCACAAGAAAGACGCGGGTATGCGCCATCGACGGCTCGCGGAGTGCGCTGCTCGCGAAGCCACACCCGGGCGTCGACACCCGGGCGCATCGCGGGCCCCGTGGGATCCACCACGCCGGCCAAGCGGCCGCCGACCCGAACGATGACACAGCACCGTTCCATGCAATCGCTTGCATGTCAATGGGCGACCCGGCCAGGGCGACCTAGGCATACCGGACCCTGGCGGAGCGACCTG
>CALKWS010000354.1 GCA_938004115.1 uncultured Ruaniaceae bacterium | reverse complement strand
CCCTCGACGGGTTGGGTCAGGTCACCGGTGGTGGTGTCGCGGATCCGGGGTGGTGAGCCACCGGGGGGCAGGGCGGGCACGTACGGAGAGGACCAGGACTGCACGCTCCTCAGCCTATCGGGGAAATGACCGCGTCCTCCGGCAGGGCGGTGAGCACCCCGGCACCGAGCAGGGCCACCACCACGATGGCCAGGATGATGCGGTAGACGACGAACGGCAGGTAGGAGTAGGTGGACACGATCCGCAGGAACGCGATGATCACCACATACCCGACGACGGCGGCCACCAGCGTGGCCAGCGCGGTGTTCGCCGCCCCGGCCTGCCCGCCGGTGCCCCCGGAGCGGATCAGCTGGAAGATACCCGAGCCCATCACCGCCGGAATGGCCAGCAGGAAGGAGTACCGTGCGGCTGCTTCCCGGGTGTAGCCCATCAACAGGCCGGCCGTGATGGTGCCCCCGGAACGGGAGACCCCCGGGATGAGCGCCATGGCCTGTGCCAGGCCGTACAGCAGGCCGTGCTTCCAGGTGAGCTGGTCCAGGGTGCGGCGTTTGGCGCCGATGCGGTCGGCCCAGCCCAGGATGAGCGCGAACAGGGCGAGCACCGCGGCGGTGATGTACAGGTTCCGCAGGGCGTACTCGATGGTGTCGGCGAAGGTGAGGCCGGCGATCACGATCGGCAGGGAGCCCAGGATGATCAACCAGCCCATCCGGGCGTCCGGATCATCGGTGGACACCTGCCGGCGCCAAGGCCCGATCGGTAGGGACTTGAACCAGCGGCGGACGATGCGGGCGATGTCGGTGCGGAAGTACACCAGCACCGCGGCCTCGGTGCCGATCTGGGTGATCGCGGTGAACGCCGCACCCGGGTCGGCGCCGCTGGGCAGCAACTCCCCCACGATGCGCAGGTGCGCGCTGGAGGAGATCGGCAGGAACTCGGTGAGTCCCTGCACCAGGCCCAGGAGGATCGCTTCCCACCATGTCACGGCGTCCAAGCCTAGACCTCATCGCCCGGTAGCCTTCACTGCCATGGAACTTCGGCGTGTGGGCGGCAGTGGGTTGAGGGTCTCCCCGATCGGGTTGGGCACCCTCACGTGGGGTCGGGACACCGATGAGCACGAGGCGGAAGAACAACTGCGCGCCTTCCTGGACGCCGGCGGCACGCTGGTGGACACCTCGGCCACCTACGGCGACGGGGCCGCCGAGGAGGTGATCGGCACGTTGCTCACCCGCAGCGTGGACCGGGAGGAGATGGTGCTGTGCTCCAAGGCCGGGGTGCGCACCGACGCCGCCGGCACCCGGCCGGACACCTCCCGTGGCGCGTTGCTGGACTCCCTGGACGCCTCCCTGCAACGCCTCGGTACCGACCACCTGGACCTGTGGCTGGTCCAGGCCCCGGACGGGCAGACGCCACTGCGTGAGACCGTCTCGGCGATGCGGGCGGCGGTGCGCTCGGGACGTACGCGGTACGTGGGGTTGTCCAACTATCCGGCCTGGCAGTTGGCGCGGGCCGCGACCCTGCTGGAGGCCGATGAGACGTTCCTCACCGCCGCGCAGATGGAGTACTCGCTGTTGCAGCGCGGCATCGAGCGCGAACTGCTCCCCGCGGCCCAGGGATGCGGGGTGGGGGTCCTGGCCTGGTCCCCGTTGGGCCGGGGGGTGCTCTCGGGTAAGTACCGCCGGTCGGTGCCGGCCGACTCCCGGGGCGCCTCACCGCACCTGCGCGGGTTCGTCGAGCCCTACCTCACCAGCACAGCCCGGTCGGTGGTGGAGGCGGTGGTGACCGCCGCAGAGGGTCTGGGACGGGCACCGCTGGAAGTAGCCCTGGCGTGGGCGCGGGATGCACCCGGGATCTGTTCCGCCGTCGTCGGCGCCCGCACCCCGGCCCAGTTGCGCGGCTCCCTGGCCGCCGCGGACCTGGAACTGCCGGCCCAGATCCGGCAGGTGCTGGACGAGGTCACCGAGGTGGAACTCGGTTATCCCGAGCGCCGGTAGGCAGCCTCAGCGGCCGTCCTCGCCCGGTTCCAGGCCCTCGACCTCCGGGTCCAGATCGTCGGTGTCGTCCAGGTCGTCCCCGTCGCCCACGTCTCCGACCTCATCGTCCCAGTCCTCGTCGTCGTCATCGCCGTCGTAGACCACGAACGGGGTGTCCACCTCGTAGGTGTCGTACAACGCCTCGTCGTAGGTGTCGAACGCGTCCATCAGGGTGTCGGCGGCGTCCAGCACCGAGGGGGCATCGGCATCCTGAGCGGCCGCGGCCGCGTCCAGGTGTGCGGTGAACGCAGCGAACAGGCGGTCCAGTGCGGCCCGCGGGTCGGTAGCCATATGCAGACGGTAGCGCGCATCAGCCAGGGGCAACAGTGCTGCCCCGCCGGCCGGCGGGAGGTGCGGGACACCACGCCCAGGGCGCCCACCCAGGGGCCTGCGGGGAGATACAGTGTGGCCTCATGCAGGACCTATCGTTAGCGACGAACCAGCATGGTTCGGCTCACTACGAAACACGGGTGTTGACCCTGCCGCCGCGCTCCAGCCGCCAGGAAGTGCGGCAGTTGCTCACCGAGCACGCCGAGTACGGCCGCTGGGAGTTGGCCAGGTTGCGGCTGTACGCGGGCGGGGAGCGCAAGGTATGGCTGCGGCGCAAGATCTACCGGGTGCGCTCCACGCTCTGAACCCCGCTCTGAGCTTCGCGGTGGTGCGCAGTTGCTCCCAGCCCCGCGCGGGCGAGCAGGGGCTCTGAGGCCCGCGCGGGCGCGCAGGTCAGCAGGTGCGTAGGAACCGCTCCAGCACCCGCACCCCGAACTCCAGGGACTCCACGGGCACTCGCTCGTCCACGCCGTGGAACATCCCGGCGAAGTCCAGTTCGGGCGGCAACTTCAGGGGGGCGAACCCGTAGCCGGTGATGCCCAACTTCGATAGCGCCTTGTTGTCCGTGCCCCCGGAGAGCATGTAGGGCAGCACCGCGGCGCCGGGGTCCTCGGCATCCAGCGCGCTGATCATGGTGTCCACCAGGTCTCCCTCGAACGGCACCTCCAGCGCCGTGTCCCGGTGGATCGATTCCACCCGGACGTGTTGCCCGGCCAGGTCCTCGATCGTGGCCATGGTGGCTTCCTCATGCCCCGGCAGGAAGCGCACGTCGATCGCCGCTTCGGCGCTGCCGGGGATCACGTTCGCCTTGTACCCGGCCGTCAACTGGGTGGGGTTGGCGTTGCCGGACAAGGTGGCGCCGACGAACTTGCTGACCCCGCCCAGGGAGTTGACCAGGGCCATCAGGTCCTCGGGGTTGTCCGGGTCGATGGTGGTGCCGGTCAGGTCCGCCACGCCGTGTAGGAACGCCCGCACCGTCGGGGTGAGGGTGACGTCCCACTTGTGCGCGCCGATGCGGGCCACGGCCGCGGCGAGGTGCGTGACGGCGTTCTCCTCGTTGATCTGGGAGCCGTGCCCGGCGCGCCCTTCGGCCACCAGCCTGGTCCAGGCGATGCCCTTCTCGGCGGTCTGCAAAAGGTAGGCCCGCCGGCCGTTCACCTCGATCGAGAAGCCACCGACCTCACTGATCGCCTCGGTGGCGCCCTCGAACAGTTCGGGGCGGTTGTCCACCGTCCAGTGCGAACCCCACACCCCGCCGGCCTCCTCGTCGGCGAAGAAGGCGATCACCAGGTCCCTGGGGGGTTGCCAGCCGGTGCGTTTCATGTCGCGGACGACGGCGAGGATCATCGCGTCCATGTTCTTCATGTCCACCGCGCCCCGGCCCCAGATCATCCCGTCCATCTCATCGCCGCCGAAGGGGTCCATCTTCCAGTCCTGGGCCTGGGCGGGCACCACGTCGGTGTGGCCGTGTACCACTAGGGCCGGGCGGGTCGGATCGATCCCGGGGATCCGCAACACCACGGAGGCACGCCGGTCGGCGGATTCGAAGTACTCCGGGTCCCAGCCCACCTCGGTGAGTTTCTCCATGACATATTCGGCCGCCTCGCGTTCCCCCGGGCCGCTGCCATCGCCGTAGTTGGAACTGTCGATCCGGATCAGTTCCCGGCACATGGTCACCGCGTCGAGTTCGGGCGTTATGTCTTTCACCAATCCACCTCGGGTCGAAGGAGTCGCGTACCGTGCATGGTCCGCACCTGCGCGGCGGACACTGTGCTCCACCGTATCGGGCGCTCAGTGTGGTGCGTCCGGCTCGCGCGGGCCCGGCGGTGGGGCGCGTCCGGCTGGGGCGGGCCCGGCGGTGGGGCGCGTCCGCCCGGCGCGGGCCGGGACGGATCATCGACGCGTTCCACCCCTTGGAACCCACGTCGGGAATGTGACACACACCACGATTCGTCCGGTAGGCGGGGACGGACGCGCTGGCATTTTCATGCAGATTTTCAAAGCGTTGAAACGGTGCGGATTCCAATCGGGAACGGTCACGCTGGATGGCCGGGCGCTGATGGGAACACGTGGGGTCGCTCGTTGGAGACGGGGCGCATTCCTTGTACACTCGTAGACGTCGGGAAAGAGTCCCCGTCCCCCTCGGAGACGTAGAGATCCCGACGAAGTCGCGCCGGCCGAACGGCCCCCCTCTGAACGGCCGAGCGCGCGACGGCCCCGAGGCACCCCCCGCCTCGGGGCCGTCTCCTTTTTCACAGTCTCCGCCACCCTCGTCCAGGGTGCTCGGCCCGGGCAGCGGGCCCGCCCGAGCCCCCTTCCGCCCGCCCCTGACAGACGTGTGCGGAACCACGCTGGGCCGGGCCGGTCAGGTAGCATTGGGGGTGCCCGCGCGTGATATCTTGGCGGGCGTCGTCTGGTGCTCACAAGGCGCGGGCGACACTCATGTCCAGGTGGCGGAATTGGCAGACGCGCTAGCTTGAGGTGCTAGTGCCCGTAACAGGGCGTGGGGGTTCAAGTCCCCCTCTGGACACTCACCTCTAGGCACTTCCAGGCCCTTCCCGTAGCAGCAAATCGGACGGGTTCAGGGTCGCCCCAGGCGCCTGGGGAGCCAGCGTCCCTCCTCGACTTCTGGCGGTCGCCGGCCACTACGTGCGCGGTGAGCCCTTCGCTCAGCGCCGGCCGTTGCTGGAGGACGTGGCCAAGTCGATGTGCCCGGGGCACTGCGGAGTTCTTGTGGTGCTTGGTCAAGCAAATCCGTTCCCGTGCTCGACGCACCCTGATGAGAAAAGCGCACCGCCTCATGGAGCGCTCTCCAGCAGCGGCACAACCCACCGATCCCACACCATCCACTGTGTGGCGGTTGCGCACAGGAATACTGCTGGCGGCAAGGACATTCGCCACCACCAAGAAATGCGGGGGAAGGCCACACCCAACAGCACCATCGTGACCGCAGTCGGAATGGCGGGTGCGGCCAGGGCGAACTGCTGGACGGAGGCGGGCCAGCAGGAACTATAGACACACACGTAGTCGGGGCCGAAGCCCCCGGTTCTCATGTCAAACATGATGATTGCAAAGAGCCCGGTGACACATAGCCAATGGATGGCTCCAGCGATCAACCCAGCGGTCAA
>CALKWS010000353.1 GCA_938004115.1 uncultured Ruaniaceae bacterium | reverse complement strand
CTGCCTCGCCGTCGTCGGTCCAGATCCGATGTGCGCTACGCAGCCCGGCCAGGACCGGCGCGGCGGTGCCGAGGGTGAGGTCGCTCTCGCGGTGTTCCCAGTAGTCGGCGCTCGGTGGGGGAAGTGAGTCGGGGGTGTCCACCTGGTGCAATAGTTGGGCGGTGCTGCGTTCCAGCAGACTGCGCAGGTCGGTGCGGATCTGCTGGACGCGCAGGTCACCGGGCTGGAGGGTGCTCAGCAGGTGGTCGGCGGCCCACATCACCCAGCCGGTGCCGTCGATCTGGATGCCGCGCTCATCCGGCGGGCCGGACCCGTCGGGCAGGTAGCGAGCCTCGAAGGTGCCATCGGGGTGTTGCACGTCCTGGAGGAATTCCAGGATGGCGATGGCGTCATCCGGGTGCCCGGCGGTGGCCATCGCCGCGGCGATGAACGAGGCGTCCCGGGGCCACACGTAGCGCCAATTCGGGTTGTACCCGGCCAGGGCGGCGCCGTCGAAACTCAGGGCGTGGATGTCCAGCAAGGCCGCCCTGGTCATGTCCTCCAGCGGTGACCCGGCGCCGGGAATGTGGGCTTCGCTCAGCCATTCCTGGGCGAGTGCGGCTTGGGCGTGCGCGGCGGTGGCTTGTGCGGGGGAGTCCTGCGGGGTGGGCGTGAACACCCGACTGTCGGGCAGGTAGACGGCGTTGGTGCCGGGCGGGACCACGGCGCGGTCGCCGTCGGGTGAGACGTGCACGCCCCAGGCGTAGGGGCCGACGTCGTCTGCCCGCCGCGTGTCCCAGAGGTCGGTGCGCGCCGTCGCGGCGCCGCCGAGCGCGAGTGCGAGGACGGCGGCGACCACCACGATCAACGTCCGACGGCGCATAGGTAGCGATCGTAGTGGTCGACTAAGTCGCGATCGGCTGTCCCAGATGTTCGCCCGGACTTTGCCAAACCGTTATCCGGTTTTCATGGTGTTTCGACGAGTTCTGCTATGTTGTCCAATCGTGTGGCGGAACACACAGCAATGTGTTCCGCGTCCTGGGTGCACGACCTCGTGCTCCCTTACGCGATCACAACTACATCCGGCTGACCACGGTTGGCCCAGGTCAAACCCATCGGGGGGTTACCAAATTGAATACGAGTACACCTACGCGAGTGCGGAGGCATGCCAAACGTGCATTTGCCGCCGCTGCCGCGGCTTCGTTGGGAGTCGTGGCCCTCGCGCCGGCCGTCCTTGCGGCGCCGGAAGACCAGTCCGAGGCTGAGGGGCGACTCCTCAGCGGCGGCGGAGTCGTCAATCTCAACGACATCGCCGCGTTGGCACCCGCCTATAGCGCCTACGACAGTTCGCCGGGTGAAGTTGCCAGCCCGCTCTCGCTCGAGGTGCTGCAAGCGCTGAACATCGACCTCGGTGACGGCGTCCAACTATTCGGAGAGAACGGCGTCATCGGCGTGGGCGCCCTCGGGCAGTACGCCAACACCAGTGAGGGCGAAGTTCCATTCGCCTCCGCTGGTGCCGTGAACGCTGACGGCTCGATCGCCGTCGGCGGTGGCGGACCGGCTGACGATGCCTACCTCGACCTCTCGCCGTTGCTGGAGGCCGCGGGTCTGGATGAGTTACTCACCCAGGCACGGGTTGATTTGGGCGCGCTCTCCGCATCAGCGACGCTCGATGATGAGGGCAACCCGGTCGGGGATTACCAGATCGCCAACGGACAGATGATCCTGCAGAGCGACGCGCTCGGCGACGTTGCTGGCGGCATCTATGACTTGCTGGGCGAGGTATCAGACCCGATCAATGACTTGATCGGATCCGGCGGCGAAATCGAGCAGGCGATCAACCCGACGCTCGACGCCCTCACCGATCTGATCAACGGCATTCTGCTCGGCCTGGGGAGCGTCGACGACCTGGGCGTGACTGCGACGGTCGACCTGGACCTCCAGGCCGCGGTTGACTCACTACTCGCGCAACCGCTCACGAGCCCGGATAGCGCAGTCACGATCAATCTCAGCACCGGCGAGATCAGCATTGATCTCGCGCGGTTGGTGGCCGACACCCAGGGCGGTGATTACGACGGCACACTGAACGGACTGCCGGCCAACACCGAGGTTCTCGGTCCGGATGTGATTAAAGCGGCCCTCGACGGTGCGATCGGAAGCACCCTCGACCAACTCCCGGCGCTCTTGGTCAACACCCTGACCAACGCGCTCCACGCAGCGGATCTGCACATTGCGCTGACTGGTGAAATCAGGTTGGCTTTCGTGCGGGTTGCGGACATTGAAATCACCCTCGACGGAACTCTGGGTGACTTCGCTGGAGTCGAGGGGTCGACACCGCCGGTGGTCGATGTTAATACCGACCTGTTGGGCATTCCGATCGGTGAGTTGCTGAATCCGATCGCCAACTTCGCGACCGGGAACCTATTGCCGGCTCTGGTCGGTCCGATCAGTGATGCCATCACCAACGAAGGCGCGCTGGACACCATCTTCCGGCCCGCCGTCGAGGCGATCAACGCGCTGCTTACACCGCTTGCCGAACTGATCACCGACAACCTGGTGTCAATTACGGCGAACGTGCAGGAGCAGCCGGGCAGTTTCACCCACGAGAACGGCTACGACGAGGAATCCTTCACTCAGCGTGCGGTGCAGGTCACTCTCCTGCCCGCGCTGAGCACCCCCGTCGCGCAAGTCTCCATCGCATCTGCGACGATTCGTGCCGACGAGGTGCAGCAGGTCGACCCCGAGGTCGTCGCTTCACCTGACCCGGTGGAGATCGGCCAAGAGTTGACTGTCGACGGGTCTGGCTATGCGCCGGGATCAACGGTGACTGTCACCTACACCGACGC
>CALKWS010000352.1 GCA_938004115.1 uncultured Ruaniaceae bacterium | reverse complement strand
GCCGGTGTCCGCGTCGCCTTCGGAACGGGCGCCGGCGGTGTGCACCACCCGCACCACCTCCCCGATCTTGGTGATCTCCAACAGGAACACCAACACCTCCGGGGGATCCAGGATGGTGAGGGTGTCCGGGGTGCGGCTGGCCAGCCGGGCCAGCATCGCCACCCCAGAGGAATCGATGAAGGTCACGTGCTTGGCGTCGACCTCGGCGGGCAGCCCGGCCGCCTCGGCCTCAGCCACGGCCTCGGTGAGTTCGGCGTTGACCGACACGTCCACCTCGCCACTGAGCACCAGGCGGGTACGGTCATCGCCGAGTACTGTGCGCACGCTTCCGCGCTCCCCGCGCGGCTGTTCCCCATCACTGTTACCGTCAGCCATGGTGCGCCTCCTGGGCGGTGGTCGTCTGGGCGGGGCTCGTTACGTGGAGCGTGCGTCGGACCATGCGCGGACGCAACGAAGCAAGGAGCATTCCTTCGATGGGATTCGACACAGTGTCCGAGGCTACCCAATATGCCCCCGGGACGCAGCGCAGCCCGGAACAGGACGCGATCGAGGCGATGCTGCACGGCGAATTCGCCGTGGCGGTCTGGGACCGCATCGACGGAGAGTTCCGTCCGGTGTGGGTGAACGAGGCCTACACCGCGTTGACCGGGTACGGTCCGGAGGACGCCCGGGCGCTGGGTGAGGATCTGTTGCGGCCGGGGTACCGGCCGGCGCTGGCGGAACTGGTCGACGACGAGGCGGCGGGGTCCGCGCCGATCCACGCCTCGATGCCGGTGATGACGGCGGATGGCACCTCGGTGGACGTGCCGGTGACGCTGACGGTGCGCCGGGACGAGACCACGGGCCGGGCGGTGCGGCTGATCGCCGTGCAGCGGGAGGTGGCGACGTCCACCGAGTCCCTGCTGCCGGAGAGCCACTCGCGCCGCGCCCTCGAACTAGTCGCCAAGATCTCCGAACTGCTGGTGGACTTCGACGAACCGAAGGTGCTGGACTCCATCGCCCGCCTCGTGGGGCG
>CALKWS010000351.1 GCA_938004115.1 uncultured Ruaniaceae bacterium | reverse complement strand
TGCCACTCCCGCCCGTCCTCGGACGCCCAGACCGCGCCGGACCGGCCTTCGAGCCTGGACGCGCTTCCGGCTGCACCGGCCACGTACCACTGGGTCGGGGTCACCTGGACGGTGGTGGCGAACATCGCGTCGATGTCCGGTTGGTCGGACTCGATCCAGTGGCGGGTCCACGGCGCATCGGGGTGGTCCTGGAACCACAGCGGGATGCGGTCCCACTGAGCGCCGCCTGCGCCGACGATCAAACGCGCCCCGTCGTTCGTCGCGACCGCTTGGGCGGCGTACTGCTCCAGCCCCTCGGGCAGCCAGTCCCCGGTCAACGGATACGTGGCGCCCTCCCGGTACGTCTTGAGCGTCCCCTCGCCCATCTCCTCATAGGCCGGGCGCCTCGTGGTGACCACGATGCCCTCCTCCATCGCGAGCAGGGAGTCTACGGAGGCACCGGGCACGAGGGTCGCGAGGGTGTCGACCGAGAGGTCCTCACCCCAGTAGTGCTGCCGCACTTCCACCGGTGAGATCAGCAGGATTCGGGCATCCTCGCCGTCCGGGGCCGCGAGCCCCCTGACGCCGAAGTCCGGCAGGACACCGGCATGACCGATGCCCGACCACCGTTCGTCACGGTTGTGGTAGACGATCTGAACCCGCCTGGCGCCCTCACCCCACAACGCGGCGTAGAAATGCCCACCGAGACCCAGGGGAGTGCCAAGACCCTGGTGCTCCTCCAAGCCGGCCCAGTCCAGATCACCCAGGTCGTAATCCATCGTGAACTCCCACCAGTCCTGCCCGTTGCCGGATGTCCAGATACGCGGACGCAGCCACTCGCCCTGGCGTTCATGACCGGCGGCGAAGTACCGGGTGCCTGCGCGCGTCACGCCGGCCACCGAGCCCTCCTCGTCGATGGCGGTCCGGATGAATTCCCGGCCGCGGTCCGGGGAGATCCAGATGGCCGCCACGTCACTCTCGCCCGGCGCCTGCTCGCGCCCGGAGAGGATGATCCGGTCCCCGTGGACGAACGCGTGGGTCACCACGATCCGCCGCTCCGGATCCTGCGGCGCCAGGGTGCGCAGGGTCAGTTCCCCGTCATCCACCACCACGACCTGGGCGGAGTCGTCAGCGGAGGAGTCAGTGGCCACGATCAGGTTCTCCGAGCCGCCGGCGGCGGTGAGGTTCAAGGCGGCGTGCTCACCCAGGTCCACCGTCTGCCACGCCTGCCGGTCGGTGGAGGTCAGCAGGAACGCGACATCGGAACTGTCCTCGGTGCGGTATCCGGCGATCACCGCCACGCTGGTATCGCCCCCGAGCACGGCGGCCCGCACCCGGCTCCCGGCATCCTCCACCACCGTGTGCTCAGCGAACATCTCGCCGGTGTCGGCCGTCCAGGACGCGAGCACCGTGGCCTCGTCCCGGCCCATCACCTGGCTGACCGCCACCGCGAGCGCCGGCAGGTCATCATCGCCGGGCAGCATGTGCCACTGGCTGGTGCGGTGCCCCTCGTCGTCGTACTCCCCGGGCAGTTGCACCTCGGTGAGTTCCAGTTCGGTGCTGACCGGTTCGTCACCCGGAGCGTCCTCGTCCGCACCGTCCGCGCCGATCAACGAGCAGGCGGCCAGCGCCAGGCTCAGGGCACCGGCTCCCAACGGGATTCCCCGGCGGGCCCACCCGGCGGTGCGGCCTCGTTCGTAGTGGTCGGTGGTGCTGAGGGTGCTGCCCATGGAACCAAACTCCCGCGATGGCTTGTCGACGCTGACGACGGCAGCCAGTACAGCAGCCCCGGCCCCGGCGCAGCCCGCACCTCCGCCTACCTGTGGACAACCCTGTGGACACCCCGCCCACGTGCAGGCCCACGCAGATCGCCCCGACCACCTCAGGGGTGATCGGGGCGATCGGGCGTCACCGCGGCGTCAACGGTCCGCTGGGATGGCTTCCGCCGGCTGGATGGGTCCGGCGGGGCCGCCGGCGGGGCCGGACTGCGGGGAACCGGCTAGTTCGTGGCGCTGCGCTCGGCCATGGCGATCATGTCCTTGTCGGACCTGGCGGCCCGCAACCGGTTGATGATGATCGAGGCGAAGATGATGACGGCGGCCACCACGGCGATGGCGATGCGCAGGGCGTGGTTGGCGTCGGCCGGCATGCTCATCGCCACCACGGCCGGGGCGATCAGCAGGGCCACCAGGTTCATCACCTTGATCAGCGGGTTGATCGCCGGGCCGGCGGTGTCCTTGAACGGGTCACCCACGGTGTCACCGATCACCAC